>JAIVJN010000088.1 GCA_020200025.1 Acidobacteriota bacterium
CTCCTCGACGGTCACGGCCGGGAAGTTCACGGCATTGCGAATGATGCCGGTCTTCAGAAAATCGCGGAGCGCCGTGGCGGTCTCGACCCCGACCAGCTCCTGCCCTTCGCGCGTCGAGGCGGCCACGTGAGGCGCCGCGATCACCTGGGGCAGCATCTGTAGGCTGTGGTCGACGGTCGGCTCCGTCGCAAAGACGTCCAGCCCTGCGCCGCCGACGTGCCCCGAGCGAATCGCGTCAGCCAGCGCCTGCTCGTCCACCAGCTCACCACGTGCGGTGTTGATGAGGCGGACGCCTTTCTTGCATGCCGCGAGCCGCGTCGCGTCGAAGAGCTGACGGGTTTGCGGCGTCACGGGCAAGTGCAGCGAGATGTAGTCAGCACGGGCGCAGAGCCCCTCGAGGTCGGCGAGGTCCACACCGAGCGCGGCGGCCACCTCGGTCGCGATGAACGGGTCGTGCGCCAGCACCGTCATCTCGAAGGCCAGCGCGCGGCGCGCCACTTCTTGGCCGATGCGACCGAGGCCCACGAGCCCGAGCACCTTGCCGCGGACCTCCTCGCCGAGCAACGCCTTCTTGTCCCATTTGCCAGCCTTCATCGAGGCGTCGGCGGCCGGGATCTTTCGGGCAAGTGCCAGCATCATGCCCATCGCGAGCTCGGCGACGCTGATGCTGTTGGCGCCGGGCGCGTTCATCACCACGATGCCGCGTGCGCTCGCCGCATCGACATCGACATTATCGACCCCAGTGCCCGCTCGGGCGACGACCCGCAAGCGCGGCGCCGCCGCGATGAGCTCCGCCGTCACCTTCGTCGCGCTTCGCACGACCAGAGCGTCCGCCGACGCGAGCGCGCTCCTGAGATCGGCGGCCGAGCGGCCAGCCCGCGCATCGACCGTCCATCCCTCGGCTCTGAGCAGATCGAGTGCAGAGCCCGGAAGATCATCGGCCACGAGGATGTGCATGGGGACTCCGCAACCTGGTGGAGTTCGCAACCTGGTTGGTCTGGTGACTCGTGAGAGCAACCAGGTTGCGGGCTCCACCAAGTTGCTTTCTCGATGCGACGAGTCGCTTATAATGCCACACTTGTGCTCGGCGGCAGGGACGCGGGAATGTGCCGACGACGCACCACACATGGTGCAACTCGCTCTTTTTCTCAGCAACGCGCCGCGTTACCCCGTGTTCACACCCCGTTTTCCACAAGGTTTTCCACAGAAGCTGTGAACGGTGCCTCTGGCAGCCGCGGCAGGTGCCCTAACTTGCTCGACGGGTGCGTAGGTGCTTGGGTGTGAGCCTGGCACGATGACACGTCGCGCGGGCACCAAAAAAGCGCACATCAGTACCTGTCGCACGCGCACCAAAGTACCCGGGCACCTGACGCACGACGCGCACCCATATTCTTGGCACGGAGAAACGAATGAATCGCAAGGTGACGGTGGTCGGCGGTGCCGGCAACGTGGGCGCCACGGTGGCGCGGGCGATCGCTCAGAAAGAGCTCGCCGATGTTGTCATCGTCGACATCGCTGAGACGAAAGCGGCCGGGGTGGCGCTCGACATCTATCAATCAATGCCGATCGAAGGATCGGCCGCCCGCGTGCTCGGCGTTGGCACGAAGGATTTCGCCGAGAGCGCCAGCTCCGACGTCGTCGTCATCACCTCGGGTGTGCCGCGAAAGCCCGGCATGAGCCGCGATGATCTCCTGGCCGTCAACTACAAGATCATGCAAGACGTCACGGCCGAGGTCGTGAAACACTCGCCAAACTGCATCATCGTCCCCGTAGCCAACCCCCTCGATGCGATGTCCCAGGCGGTCTATCGCCTCAGCGCGTTTCCGCGCGAGCGCGTCATCGGCATGGCCGGCGTGCTCGACTCGGCACGCATGTCTACTTTTATCGCCATGGAGCTGAACGTGTCGGTGGAGAACGTGTCGTCATTCGTGCTGGGCGGGCACGGCGATACGATGGTGCCGCTGCCACGTTTTTCCACGGTGGCTGGCGTTCCGATCACCGAGCTGATGTCGCCCGAACGTGTCCGGGCCATTTGCGAGCGGACGGCCAACGGCGGCGCGGAGATTACAAAGTTGGTGGGCACGAGCGCGTGGTACGCGCCGGGCGCATCAGCGGCGCTGATGGTCGAGGCGATTCTCAAGGATCAAAAAAAGATCATGCCGTGCTCGGTGTTCTTGCAGGGTGAGTACGGCATCCGTGACCTCTTCGTCGGCGTCCCCGTGAAGCTCGGCGCGCGCGGCGTGGAACAGATCATCGAGATCACGTTGACGGCAGACGAGCAGGCCGCGCTCCACAAGTCCGCCGGTGCGGTCAAGGAATTGGTCGACGTCATCAAAGTGTGAGCCTGTGGGTGGCGGCGCGGGTGGGGAAGGGGGCGGGCGCGCTTGACGGCCCCGCGGCCCACCGCTACGATCTGACGCGTTCGCGCCCGAACACGGGACTTCCTCTCGGTCTACACGCGAGTCCACCGACCAAGCTGTGAAAATTCACGAGCATCAAGCCAAAGGCCTCCTCGCCCGCCACCACGTTGCCGTCCCACGCGGCGAAGTCGCGTTCACACCGCAAGACGCCGCCGAGATCGCTCGCCGATTGGGCGGTCAGACCGTTGTCGTCAAGGCCCAGATTCATGCCGGCGGTCGCGGCAAGGCCGGCGGGGTCAAGCTCGCGCACTCGCCCGATGAGGCCGAACGCTTCGCTCGAGAGCTGCTCGGGCGACGCCTCGTGACGAATCAAACGGGTCCCGAGGGCCAGATCGTCTCGCGATTGCTGATCGAGGAGGGCCTCGGCATCGATCGCGAGCTCTACTTGAGCCTGGTGATCGATCGATCGACCGAGCGGCCGGTACTGATGGTCAGCGCCGACGGTGGCATGGACATCGAAGAGGTGGCGGCCGCCACACCCGAGCGCATTCACAAGGCGTTCATCGACCCAGGTGTCGGACTTGCCGCGTTCCAGGCACAGAAGCTGGCCTTCGCCATCGGCCTCACGGGAGCTCAGG
Organism: Acidobacteriota bacterium; assembly: GCA_020200025.1. Lineage (GTDB taxonomy): Bacteria > Acidobacteriota > Vicinamibacteria > Vicinamibacterales > UBA2999 > JAIVJN01. The sequence continues at coordinate 2,999 of JAIVJN010000088.1, forward strand.
TGCGCAAAGCCACCACGATGATGCTCGCGCTCTATCAGGCCTTTGTCGCCACCGATGCGTCGCTGCTTGAGATCAATCCCCTCATTGTCACCAAGTCGGGAGATCTGCTGGCGCTCGACGCCAAGATGATCTTCGACGACAACGCCCTCTACCGCCACGGTGATATTCGCGAGCTGCGGGATTTGAGCGAGGAGGATCCGCTCGAAGTCGAAGCGTCGAAGTACGCGCTCAACTACATCCGGCTCGACGGGACGATTGGGTGCATGGTCAACGGCGCCGGGCTGGCCATGGCGACCATGGACATCATCAAGCTGGCCGGCGGGCAGCCGGCGAACTTTCTCGACGTCGGCGGCGGCGCCAACGCCGAGCAGATTCGCAATGCGTTCAAGATCCTCATGTCCGATAAAAACGTGCGTGCCGTGCTCATCAATATCTTCGGCGGCATCCTGCGCTGCGACGTGCTTGCGGCCGGAGTCATTGCGGCCGTCAAGGAATTAGGCGTGCCGGTGCCGATCGTGATCAGGATGAAGGGCACCAACGTCGAAGAAGGCAAGCGGATGCTGGCTGAGAGCGGCCTCAACTTCGCCACGGCCGACGTCATGAGCGAGGCTGCCGAGAAGGTGGTCGCGCTGGCGGAGTCCAGATAATGGCGGTCCTGCTGGATCAGCACACGCGCTTGTTGGTGCAGGGTCTGACGGGGCGCGAAGGGACCTTTCATGCGAAAGCCGCCGCCGCGTATCACACGCAGGTGGTGGGCGGGGTCACCCCCGGAAAGGGTGGCACGACGCACGAGGGCTGGCCCGTCTTCAACACCGTTTCCGAGGCCGTCGCATCGACCGGCGCGAACGCCTCGGTGATCTTCGTGCCGCCACCCTTCGCGGCCGACGCGATTATGGAGGCGGCCGACGCCGGCATCTCCCTCGTCGTCTGCATCACGGAGGGGATCCCCGTCATCGACATGATGAAGGCGATGACGTTCCTGACGTCGCATCCGACGACGCGACTCATCGGTCCGAATTGTCCAGGCATCATCTCGCCGGGTAAGGGGAAGGCCGGCATCATTCCGGCCAACATCTGCCGCGAGGGGCGCATCGGTATCGTGTCGAAGAGCGGCACGCTCACTTACGAAGCCATCGACCAACTCACGCGTTTGGGGCTTGGCCAGACGACCTGCATCGGCATCGGCGGCGACCCGCTCATCGGCACGACGTATATCGATGCCCTTCAACTCTTCGCCTCTGACGCCGACACCGAGGCGGTGATCATGATCGGCGAGATCGGCGGGTCGGCCGAAGAAGAAGCCGCAGTGTGGATCAAGGAAGAGTTCGAGAAGCCGATCGTCGGCTTCATTGCCGGGCAGACGGCGCCGCCAGGGCGCCGCATGGGACACGCCGGAGCCATCATCGCGGGTGGCAAAGGGACGGCGGCCGAAAAGATGTCGGCGCTCACCGCCGCCGGCGTGAACGTGGTGAAGAGTCCCGCCGATATGGGGCAAGCGATTAAAGACGTGGTCAGGTAGGACAGGCAGGACCGGGAAGGCAGGTGGGTCCCAACTCGCCTTCCTCCAGCAGCCCGTGGTGAAAGTCCCGGGCGAGCATCGAGACCGGTGAGACGCCCCGGCACCCCAGCACGGCTGCCGCGCTGGGGACCCCGCCCCGCTGGCAAGGCGCGACGACTGAGAATAGTGGTCATATTTGAAGAAGGAGCAACGCAGCCCGCGGGGATGGATCACCGGTCGAATGCCGGCGGGACTTTCACCACGGGCTGCCAGACCAGCCCTACCCGCCTGACCCCACCCGCCCTCTGTGGTCTGCCCGCGCCACCCGCCGACTATACTTGCTGAGATATGGAACGTACGTTTGCCATCATCAAGCCGGATGCTGTGCGCAAGAAGCTGGCTGGACCGATCCTTACTCGTATCGAGGAGGCGGGATTTTTGGTTCGCGGCCTCCGCATGATTCAGATGAGCAGGCGGGAAGCCGAGGGCTTCTACCACGTTCATCGCGAGCGCCCCTTTTTCGGCGGATTGACCGACTTCATGTCGTCGGGGCCGTCGCTCGTGATGTGCCTCGAGGCCCCCGACGCCATTCGCAAGTGGCGCGAGCTGATGGGCGCCACCGATCCATCCAAGGCCGCCCCTGGCACGTTGCGCAAAGACTTTGGCGCCTCGATCGACAACAACGCCACGCACGGATCCGACGCCCCGGAGACCGCGGCGTTCGAGTTGGGCTATTTTTTCCGCGGGATGGAGCTCAGTTGAAGGCTGCTCGTCGGGCTTGCGCTACCTGCCGACCCCTTCCCGGCGACATCGTCATCGATCGGAATGGGTTCAAGCTCTACCTCCCAATCGTGACCTGCATTGTCGTCAGCCTGGTGCTGACGGCCGTGTCGATGCTGCTTCGACGCTGAGGTTGCGCAACAGCCCGCTCGGCATTCTGTGAAGGCAAGACCGTGACGATAGCAGCGCTTCGGGGGCACGCCCGAACCTGGGACGTTTGATGGCGATCAAAGCAGACCGCTGGATTCGCGAGATGTCGCTTGGGCGCGGCATGATCGAACCGTTCGAGGACCGTCAGGTGCGCCACGGCGTGGTCTCCTACGGGCTCTCGTCATACGGCTACGACATCCGCGTCGCCGACGAGTTCAAGGTGTTCACGAACGTCTACAACACGGTCGTCGATCCGAAGCATTTCAATCCGCAGTCCTTCGTCGACATCAAAGCCGACGTGTGCATCGTGCCGCCCAATTCGTTTGCTCTGGCGCGTACCATCGAGTATTTCCGGATCCCGCGTGACGTCCTCACTGTGTGCCTCGGGAAGTCCACCTACGCCCGCTGCGGCATCATCGTCAATGTGACGCCCTTCGAGCCGGAGTGGGAAGGGCACGTCACCATCGAGATCTCGAACACCACGCCGCTGCCGGCGAAGATCTACGCCAATGAGGGGATCGCCCAGGTGCTCTTCTTCCAGAGCGACGAGGTCTGTGAGGTGTCCTACAAGGACAAGCAGGGGAAGTATCAGGCGCAGCGCGGCGTGACGCTGCCGAAGATTTAGCTGGCCGGCGGGCGCCGAGCCGCCAACCTTCTATGATTCGCACCTTCAAGGACATGACGCCGGCCGTCGACGCGACGGCCTATGTGGACCCGTCGGCTCAGGTCATCGGCGACGTGATGATTGGCGCCGAATCGTCCATCTGGATGAACGTGGTCATTCGCGGCGATGTGCACCGAATCCGCATCGGCCGCCGCTCGAACATCCAGGATCTGACGGTGGTGCACGTGATGCGAGAGACGCACCCGACCTCTATCGGCAACGAGGTGACGATCGGCCATTCCGCCGTGATTCATGGCTGCACGATCGAGGATCGCGTCCTGGTGGGCATGGCCGCGGTGATCCTGAACGGCGTGCACATCGAGGCCGATTCTGTGATCGCAGCGGGCACATTGCTTGCGGAAGGCACGCGTGTGCCGGCTCGCTCGCTGGTCATGGGACGGCCTGGTACCGTCAAGCGGAGCCTCACCGATGCCGAGGTCGAGAAGATTCGCTGGTACGCGGATAACTACGCGCGGTACAGGCTCGACTACATCTGAACTCTGCACTCTGCACTCTGCACCGAACTCTGCACTCTGAACTCTGCACTCCGATGATCACCACTCCCCCGCGCGGGATGCGCGATTTCCTTCCCGACGAGGTCAGACGTCGACAGTATGTGATCGGCGTGATCGCCGACGTGTATCAGCGCTATGGCTTCGAGCCGCTCGAGACGCCAGCGGTCGAGAACATCGAGACGCTGCTTGGCAAGTACGGCGAAGAAGGCGACAGGCTGATCTTCAAGATCTTGAAGCGCGGGGAAGGGGAAGCGAGCGGTGCGGCCGACCTTGCCCTGCGCTACGACTTGACAGTGCCGCTCGCGCGCGTCGTGGCGGAGTACCGGGCCAAGCTGCCGAAGTTCTTCAAGCGCTATCAGGTGCAGCCCGTCTGGCGCGCGGATCGACCACAGAAGGGGCGCTTCAGGGAGTTCTACCAGTGCGACGTGGATGCGATTGGGTCGAGCTCGCCGCTTGTCGACGCGGAACTGTGTCTGGCCGCTTGTGAGGTCTTGCGGAAGCTACGCTTTACGGATTTCGAGCTGCACGTAAACCATCGCGAAGTGTTGACGGGGCTCCTGACCGGCTGCGGAGTGCCTGAAGAGCGGCATGGCAACGCCCTCGTCGCGCTCGACAAGTTCGACAAGGTCGGGCTAAGTGGAGTTCTACAAGAGCTCGAAGACCGAGGCTTCGAAAAGCGAGTATCCAACGCGCTGACGGGCTGGCAGGGCGTCCGCTGGCCGAAGGAGTGGCGCGAGTGGATGGTGTCGCAGCTCCCACTTCTGGGAGATCGCGGCCGCGCCGGCGCGCAAAATCTGCACGACATCATCGACTTACTGAGCAAGACCGAAGCGGAATCCTACGTGAGAGTCAACCCGAGTCTGGCCCGCGGCCTTTCATACTATACGGGAGCCATCTTCGAGATCAGAGTCTCCGATCTGGTGGGCTCTCTGGCCGGCGGAGGACGTTACGACAACTTGATCGGCATGTTCCTCGGCGAGCAGATTCCTGCCTGCGGCATCTCCCTCGGCCTCGAGCGCATCCTCGTCGTGATGGGCCAGCGCGGCATGTTTCCGGAAGAGTTGACCGCAACTGCCGCCGACGTGATGCTCACGATCTGGAATGGGGCACAGATGGCGGACACCCTGGCGCTCGCGGCGGAGCTTCGATCCGCAGGCCTGCGAGTGGACGTCTATCCCGAAGCCGACAAGCTGGGGAAGCAGTTCAAATACGCCTCCTCGCGTGGCGTGCCGTTCGTCCTCGTCGTTGGCGACGACGAAGCGGCGCGCGGAGAAGTGGCCGTCAAGAATCTGGCGACCGGCGAACAGACGTCCGTGCCGCGAAACGGAGTCGTTCGATTCATAACGTCACAATCCAATATTCCTTCGTGACCTTCGTGGCCTTCGTGTTGTCTTTTTTATAGCCAAGTTTCGGATCCATGGCAGAACAACTCGGCACGCTCTCTCGAACGCATACCTGTGGGGCGCTCCGCGTCGCCGACGTCGGCCACGACGTCGTCCTTCTCGGCTGGGCGCACAAGGTCCGCGACCTGGGCTCGTTGCTGTTCATCGACGTTCGCGATCGGCACGGGCACACGCAGGTCATCGTCGAAGGCGACGAGGCGCTGCTCGAGCACGCCAAGCGGGTGCGGTCCGAGTTCGTGGTGGCCATCCTTGGGGTGGTGGAGCGACGCTCCGCCGACACCATCAATGCCGGCGTCGCGACGGGCGACATCGAAGTGCGTGCCCGAGAGATTCGCGTGCTCAACGAGGCGCGCACGCCGCCGTTCCCGATCGCCGAGGACCACGCCGTATCCGAGGAGACGCGCCTGAAGTATCGCTACCTCGACTTGCGACGTCCGGCGCTGCAGGCGAACATCGGGCTTCGCCATCGCATCACGATGGCGCTGCGCAGGTATTTCGACGAGCAGGGCTTTTTCGAGATCGAGACGCCGATCCTGACCAAGTCCACGCCCGAAGGGGCCCGCGATTTCCTCGTGCCCAGCCGCGTGCACCCGGGAGAGTTCTATGCCTTGCCCCAATCGCCGCAGATCTTCAAACAGATCCTGATGATTGCGGGCATGGACCGCTACGTGCAAATCGCCCGCTGCTTCCGCGACGAGGCGCTGCGCGCCGATCGCCAGCTCGAGTTCACGCAGGTCGACCTCGAGATGTCGTTCGCCACACCGCCGCTCGTCTTCGAGATTGTCGAGGGAGCGCTCGCGGCGTGCTTTCGAGAGATTGGTGTCGAGATTCCCCGGCCGTTTCGGAAAATGGCCTACGCCGAGGCGATCGCGACATACGGTTCCGACAAGCCCGACCTCCGCTTCGGCCTGGAGATCAAAGACTTCAAACCCCTCTTCACCGAGTCTCCGTTTGGCATTTTTCGCGAGGCCGTCGCCCACGGCGGAACGGTTCGCGGCTTCGTCATTCCGGGAGCCGCCCGATACTCGCGCCGCGAGGTCGACGAGCTCGTGGATCTGGCGAAGCAAGCGGGAGCCGCCGGCCTCGTGTGGGCGCGCTTCACCGCCGATGCCGTGCAATCGTCGGCCAAGGCGCTCGGCGAAGAGGCCGTTCGCCGGGTGCTCGACGCCAGTCGGGCAACGAAGCATGACCTGCTGGTGCTGGCGTCAGGCGCGCCGGAGGCGACCTCGCGGATACTCGGGCAACTCAGGCTGCTCGTGGCGAAGCGCGAGAACCTGGTTGCGCAAGGTCGCTGGGAGCTGACGTGGGTGACCGACTTCCCGCTCTTCCAGTGGAACGCGGACGAGAAGCGCTGGGAATCGGTCAACCATCCGTTCACCGCTCCGCGCGAAGAGGACCTGCCCCTCCTCGACCGCGATCCGGGCCGGGCCTTGGCCAAAGCCTACGACGTGGTCCTCAACGGGTGGGAGTTGGGCGGCGGCAGCATTCGCATCCACGATCGGGAGACGCAAGCCACCGTGTTCCGCCTGCTGGGCTTGAGCGAAGAGGATGCCAAGAGCCGCTTTGGCTTCTTCCTCGAAGCGCTCGAGTACGGCACGCCGCCCCACGGCGGACTGGCGCTCGGTCTCGACCGCATCTGTGCCCTCTTGGCCGGCGAATCCTCGATTCGCGAAGTCATCCCGTTCCCGAAAACGACGCAAGCGGTGGACCTGATGTGCGATGCACCGTCGGTGGTCGACCCGCGGCAAGTTCGAGAGCTGCATATTCGCCCGACCGCTTGACCCGGCGCAACAGGGTCTGTTACGATTCGCCCAAAGTTAAACTCCTGAAACAGAAGGAGATACGAGAATCAGTACGGCTTCCATTCGCAAGATTGCGGTGCCCGACACCAGCGTCGAGACTCTCTTCGGCTCGCTCGACGACAACCTGCGGCATCTCGAGTCCCTCTTGAACGTTCGAATCCGCACCCAGGGGCACGAGCTCTTGGTGGAGGGCGACCCGGCGAACACCGCCAAGGTGGCGCGCCTCGTCGCGCAGCTTGCGGGCCTGCTCGACGAGGGGCATCCCATCTCCGACCGCGACGTGAAAACCGCATCGGAGCTCGTCGCCGAAGACAGCGACGTGGACCTGCGCCAGCACTTTCTCAAGGGTGGTCAGCTGCGCCAGGCCGGCAAGCGCCGCATCGCGCCGAAAACGGCGAATCAAAAGCGCTACCTCGATGCCATCGAGGTACACGACATCGTCTTCGGCATCGGACCGGCGGGCACGGGCAAGACCTACCTGGCGATGGCCCAGGCCGTGAGCTATCTGCTCGCGAAGAAGGTCAGCCGCATCATCCTCGCGCGCCCGGCGGTCGAAGCCGGCGAGAAGCTGGGCTTCCTGCCCGGGGACGTGCAAGAGAAGGTCAACCCCTACTTGCGGCCCCTCTACGACGCGCTCTACGACATGATGGACGTGGAAAAGGCCGAACGTTTGCTCGAGCGGGGCATCATCGAGGTGGCGCCGATCGCCTTCATGCGCGGGCGGACCCTGAACGACGCATTCGTCATCCTCGACGAGGCGCAAAACACGACCTCAGAGCAGATGAAGATGTTCTTGACGCGCCTCGGGTTTGGATCGAAGGCCGTCGTCACTGGCGACATCACGCAGATCGATCTCCCCTCGGGCAAGACCTCGGGGCTCGTCGAAGCCATGCACGTCGTGGGGCGCGTCGAGGGCATCTCGTTCGTCTATTTCGACGACCGCGATGTCGTCCGTCACAAGCTGGTGCAGGCCATCGTCAAGGCGTACGAGGCGCACACAAACGGGCGCGTGGCCGATCGCCAACCAGCCTGAGGCTCATGACTGCCCGACTCCCGCGTCGCGGTGCACAACTGGCTGTCGCCCTCGCCGCGCCCGACGGCGCGGTCGCCGCCGCGCGCGGGCTTGCTGCCTGGCTGGCCGGGACCGCGCCGGCTCGTGCTCGCGGCCACGTAACTGTGGCCCTGGTCAGCGATGGTCGGATGAAGGCGCTCAATCGGACCTACCGCGGCCAGGACTATGCGACGGACGTCTTGTCGTTTCCTACGGTCGAATCGCATGCAGATGGCGATGGCCCAGGGACCGGCGGCCGTCGCCGATCCAGCTCCCGAACGACCGGTTCGACCTCCGCCTCCCCTCTGCCGTCTGCCGATGGCCATGGTGATGGCTTCCTCGGCGACATCGTCATCGCCGCCGGTGTTGCCACGCGCCAGGCCGACGAAGCGGGTCACTCATTACAAGTCGAGATCCGGATCCTCGCTCTTCACGGCCTTCTGCACCTGCTCGGCTACGACCACGAAACCGACGCGGGCGAGATGTCGCGAGTGGAAGCACGGCTGAGAAAGAAGGCCGGGCTGGGCGGGGGGTTGATCGAGAGGGTGAGCGGACGGCCGTCGGCCCACGCTCGTCTGCGGACGAGATCGAAGCAATGACCCCGCTCCTGCTATTTCTGCTCGCATGCGCGGCGGTCTACGTCGGCACCGTGACGGCGGCGTTCAGCACGATCATGCGGCTCTCCTTGCGGCTCGAAGCAGAGCGAAGCGACCGGCGCGATCTCCTGGGCGTTTATCTCGACGACCCGCTCCAGCT
>JAIVJN010000089.1 GCA_020200025.1 Acidobacteriota bacterium
AGCCGACTCGGCAGATCCATGTAGCCGATGATGTGGACCCCGTGGCGTTCCACCACGGTGCCTGGCTCGGTGAGCGCGCAGTTGCCGCCGTTCTCGGCGGCGAGATCGACGATGACGGAGCCTTTTTTCATGCTTCGCACCATCTCGTCGGTGATGAGCACGGGCGCCGGTCGGTTGGGAATGAGCGCGGTGGTGATGATGATGTCGACCTCTCGGGCCTGGGCGGCGAACATGGCCATCTCGGCCTTGATGAACGCCGGGCTCATCTCTTTGGCGTAACCGCCTCCTCCCTCGCCGTCCTCCTGGACGTCGAGCTCGATGAAGTCGGCGCCCATGCTCTTGACTTGCTCTTTGACGGTGGGACGCGTGTCGAAGGCGCGAACGATGGCGCCGAGACCGCGCGCCGCGCCGATGGCCGCGAGACCCGCCACCCCGGCGCCGATGACGAGCACCTTCGCCGGCGGCACACGGCCTGCCGCCGTCATTTGTCCGGTGAAGAAACGCCCATAGAAGCTCGCGGCTTCGATGACGGCCCGATAGCCGGCGATGTTGGCCATCGACGAGAGCGCATCCATCTTCTGCGCACGCGTGATTCGCGGAATCGAATCGACGGCGAGCGCGGTCGCCTGACGCGCGGCGAGACGCTCGATGAGCTCGCCGTTCTTGCCCGGCCAGAGAAAGCTGATGATGGTGGCGCCTTCGCGCAAGAGGTCGGCTTCGTGCACGCCGAGGACGGGGTGCGGCGCCGGCGGCTGCACTTTCAGGACGATATCGCCTGCGCGCCAAATCTCACGCGTATCGGCGACGATCTGCGCCCCCGCCGCCACGTAGTCGTCGTCCGAAAACGAGGCGGCCGCGCCGGCCTGGCTCTCGACGAGGACCGCGAAGCCCACCTTGACGAGACGGGTGACGTTGTCGGGCGTGACGGCCACGCGTCGCTCACCGGGCCGACACTCTTTGGGAATGGCGAGTTTCACACGTCCTCTTCTCTGGCGAATGATACTTCGCGTCGGGCTCCGGTCTTACCGAGATGCATGCGAGGTCTGAGCACGGAATCGGGTTCCGCCTGCCGCAGCACCGCTCGCGTCACCGGGGGCCGTATCGGCTTTTCGCGGAGCGCGCGGTACTTCAGGAGATAGTCGAGGGGATTGACCGCCCGAGCGTCTTCGACGTGCGCGGCATGATCGCGGCGAAGGTCGTGCCGTTCTCCGCCGACGACTCGACGGTCACGCGTCCGCCGTGGCCGGCGACGATCTCTTTGACGATATACAAGCCGAGTCCAAGCCCCTCGGACGCCGGCGTGAGCGCATCGGCGCTGCCGCGCTGGAACGGATCGAAGAGTGTGGTGGCACGCTCGGCGGAGATCGGCGTGCCGCGGTTGTGGACCGAGATCGTCAGCCCCGTCTCGGAACCGAGGACGCCGACGGTGACCGGCGCGTCGGCATCGCCGTGTGCCAGCGCGTTGCCGACCAGATTCGAGACGACCTGGCCGATGCGTTGCGGATCCCAGAACACGCGACCGTCTCCGTCGGTATGCACGAACACCGTGCGACCCGGATGCGCGACCCGCACCTCATCGATGACGCTGCGCACCACATCGAAGACATCGATGTCGGCGGGATCAACCGGGATGCCGGCTCCCAGTCGGGCGCGGGTGAAATCCAGCAGGTCGCCGATGATACGGCTCATCCGCTCGGTGCTCGATAGAATCGTGCGCCCGATATGGCGGCGCTGGTCGACGGGCAGCGCACAGTCGAGGGCGAGGACGTGGGCTGCGGTCGAAATCGATGCGAGCGGATTTCGCAGGTCGTGGCCGACGATGCCGAGCAGTCGCTCGCGCACCTGGGCCGTCTCTTTCTGCTCGCGAAGCGCCGCCGCCAAGCGGGCACCGGCCGCGCGTTCGACCGCGTAGCGAATCGAGCGGTCGAGGAGCGGTGCCGACAGCTCCTGCTTGCTGATGAAGTCGACGGCGCCGGCGCGCAGCGCCGCGGCGTCGAGCTCACGATCCTTGTGGCCCGTGAGTAGGATGACCGGGTCGTGGCATCCCGCCGTAATGGCCATCTCCAATAACTCCAGGCCCGTGCGTGGGCCGAGCTGGTAGTCGACCAAATAGGCGTCGTACTCGCGCCGGCCCATCGAGGTCAGGGCGTCATCGAAACGGGCCGTCCAGCCGAGATCGATGTGTACCGCTTCGGACTTCGCGATGAGCGAACGCAGCAGGACGTAATCGTCCTCATCATCGTCGACCAGCAGGACGCGGAGCGGGTGCGTCACGTCGTGCTGCCTCGGGGCACCGTCGTGGGAAGCTCCACGACCTGGAACCAGTACTGGCCGAGCGTGTCGATGATCCGCACGAGCGCGTCGAAGCCGACCGGCTTGCGGATGAACGAGTTGGCCCCGAGGTCGTAGGTCTTGAGGATGTCCTCCTCCTCGCCCGACGTGGTCAAGACGATGACCGGGATGTTGCGGAGGTCTGGATCAGCCTTGATCTCCCGCAGCGCCTCACGCCCGTCCTTTCGCGGCATGTTGAGATCCAGCAGGATCAAGCCGGGTCGTGGCGCACCGGCGTGCTTTCCGCGCTGAAGTAGATAGTCCATCAAATCTTCACCGTCGACTGCAAACCGCAGCTCGTTGGCGAGATGGTGCTGGCCGAACGCGTGTTGCGTATTCATGCGATCGTCTTCATCATCATCGGCGAGCAGGATCGTGATCGGCTTGATCGTCGGTGTCATGCAGCGGTCTCCGTGACGGGCTGGCGACTGGGCATCGCAATCAGAAACGTGGATCCGTTGCCGGGCGTGCTGCGGGCCGTGATGGTGCCGCCGTGTCGTTCGACGATGCGGCGGCAGATGGCCAACCCCATGCCGGCTCCGTCATACGTGTTCCGCTCGTGCAGCCGCTGGAAGAGCTTGAAGATGCGGTCGAGATATTTTTCATCGAACCCGATGCCGTTGTCTGCCACGGAGATTTCCCAGCCATCGGGCGCGCCGGCAGCGGCGGTGGCCGGCCGGGCGTGAACCTCAATGCGCGGCGGCTCACCGGGACGATGGAACTTGAGCGCGTTGGCAATGAGATTTTGCAGGAGCTGGCGCATTTGCAGCGGGTCGGCCTCGATCGTGGGGAGATCGCCGATGCGGACTTCGCCCCCCGCCTGAGCGAGGCGGGCTTCGAGATCGTCCACGACTTCACGGGCGACTCGGTCGAGGTCGACCGGCTCTGGCGGCTGCGCCTTCGTGGCCACGCGCGAGTAGGCGAGCAGGCCCTGAATGAGCGTCTGCCCACGCTCGGCGGCGGTTTGCATGCGGCGCAGATAATCGAGCGCCTCGACGGATAACGACGGGCCGGCTTCATCACGCAGTCGCTCGCCGAACATCAGGATCTTGCGCAGCGGTTCCTGCAGGTCGTGCGAGGCAATCATGGCGAAGTCTTGCAGATCGCGGTTGCTGCGTTCGAGCTGCTCGGCCGACGCCCGCAGGGTCGCTTCGCTCCGACGGAGGGCCTCGGTGCTCGAGCGGCGTCGGGCGATGTCGCGGCGTGCGATCACGAGAAAGGCGCCCACCGTCGTGGCCAGCAGCACCGCCGCGGCAGCGGCGAGATAGCCGATGTTCCGGCCGCGCTGGGCGGCCGCTGCGCGCTCAATCGCCAGCTGACCCACTTCCTCGGTGCGCATTTGGGCGATGACGGCGCGAATGACATCCATCACCCGTTTGCCTTCGCCGGTCGCGATGAGTCGGCGGGCGGCGCCGAAACCTTCCGCTCGACGGGCGAGCAGGACGCGGTCGTTGAACGCGAGCTTGCGGTCGATGAGCCCCTTCAGCTCGCGAAGGCGCTGCTGCTGAACTTCGCTGTCTCGTGTCAGCTCGTTCAGACGGTCGTATCGCGTGCGCGCGTCGCTGGCCCCGGCCCTTCCAGGTTCCAGGAAGGTCTCATTCCCGGTGATGACGAAGCCTCGGTACCCAGTCTCGACATCCTGAAGCGTGCTCAGGAGCCGCTCGAGCTCGTTCTGGACGTCGAGCGTATGTTGGACCTGCGCTTCGGCCCGGCGACTGGCGCGGGCGGTGCTGAACCACATGCCCCTAGGCTTTTAGCCCCGCCGTGCACGGGCCGAAGGCGCGGAGGTCACGCAGGATTTGCGAGCGCCTCGCGCCGCGATTGTCCGGTCAGCTTGCCATAGACGGTCAGCGCCTGGGCCACCACTTGGTCCATGTTGTAGTAGCGGTAGGTGGCGAGTCGCCCGACGAAGTGCACACCCTCGGTTTGCGCGGCCAACATCTGATACTTGCGATAGAGCTCCGTGTTTTCCGGCCGCTGCACCGGATAGTACGGATCGCCGGTCGCACGCGGGTATTCGTAGACGAGCGTCGTCTTGAGGTGTTCCTGTCCGGTCAGGTGCTTGAACTCCGTTACGCGGGTGTAGAGATTGTCGTTCGGATAGTTGATGACGGCCACGGGTTGATGGAGTGGCGTGTTCAGCGTCTCGAATTCGAACTGCAGCGATCGATAGGGAAGTCGCCCGAAGCGGTAAGCAAAGTACTCGTCGATCGGACCCGTGTAGATCACCTCGTCGTGCGGGATGATGTGCTGCACTTCGCGGTACGAGGCGTTCAGCAGCACCTTGATATTCGGGTGCGAGAGCATGCGCTCGAACATGCGCGTGTACCCGCGACGCGGCATCGCCTGATAGGTGTCCGTGAAATACCGGTCATCGCGGTTCGTTCGGACCGGCACGCGCGCCGTGACCGTGGCATCGAGCTCCGATGGATCGAGGTCCCACTGCTTGCGCGTGTAATTGCGGAAGAACTTCTCGTAGAGCTCGCGACCCACCTTGCTCACGATCACGTCTTCCGATGTCCGCACGACGGCCGGGTGCTCGGCGACACGCTTGAAATATTTCACGAGCCCGGCCGAGGTCAGCCGGAGCCCGTACAACTGATTGACGGTGTCGAGATTGATCGGAATCGGCAGGAGTTGCCCGTCTACCCACGCCTGCACGCGGTGTTGATAGGGCCGCCACTCGGTGAAGCGCGACAAGTAATCGAAGACCTCACGCGAGTTCGTGTGGAAGATGTGCGGGCCGTACTTGTGGACCAAGACGCCGGCGTCGTCGTAGTGATCGAACGCGTTGCCGCCGATGTGCGCGCGCTGGTCGACGATGAGCACCTTCTTGCCGGCATCACTCGCCAGCCGCTCGGCGAGCACACTGCCGGCAAACCCAGCGCCAACGATCAGGTAATCGAACATATGACGCTCCGTACGTTCAGGAGAGCCCGTACTCGGCCGCGACGGCTCGCGTCGAGAGCGGACGGGAAACGCGGTCTGCTTGCGCCGTGGCCCGATGCTGACCAATTGCCTGGTCGATCAGGCGATTCATGGCTGACCAGGTGCGGTCCCAGCTCATGGTCGCGAGCAACTGATCCACGTCGCGGAGCCACGAGTCGCGCTCGCCATTCAACGCCGTGGCGATGGCCGCAGCGAATTCGCTCGGCGAGCTCGCGATGTGCACCAGCCGGCGCTCTCCGTACGGGCGAACGACGTCCGGGACGGCGGTCGAAACCACCGGGAGCGCGGCGGCCAGGTACTCGGGTGTCTTGGTGGGGCTGATGAACCTCGTGGCCTCGTTGCGCGCAAACGGCAGGAGCGCGACATCCCAACCGGCGAGATATGCCGGTAACTCGGCGTAGGCTTTCAGCCCGAGATAGTGCAGATTTGCGCCCGTCGGCAAGCTTGCGGGATCGATCTTGACGACGGGCCCAACCATCACGAAATGCCAATCGGCATGCCGCTTGGCGACCGACGCGACCAGCTCGAGGTCCATGCGCTCGTCGATCACGCCGCAAAAACCGAGGCGTGGATGAGGGATCGATCGCTGATCGGTCGGTTCGGGCTGTGGCTGGCGCGCCGCGGAAAAATGCGCGACGTCGACGCTGCTCGGGAACAAAAACACGCGTGGATGTCTGGCGCGCTTTGCTTCGTACAGACTCTCCCCGCCGGTGAAGACCAAGTGCGCGCGCTGCAGGAGATCGCGCTCGCGCTGCACGAGAACAGGAGAGGCGCCCATGAACGCCGACAACTCGTCCATACAGTCGTAAATGATGATGGACTCGGCCTCGTTGTCCACAAGGGGAAGTGCCAGCGGCGTGTAGAGCCAAACGATCGGTGCGCGGCTGCCCTGCTCTTTCAACAACTCACGGATGAGTTGCCGCTGGGTGGCGAACCCGCCGTCCGACGCGTCACCGGGAGGCAGGTGCGGGACGACGACATGCACACCTTCGGTAATCTCGAGGTCGAGTCGTGGAGCGGCGGCATCGAACAGCGGCTCCTCGACGAAAAAGACCCGACGCTCACGGGCGAACCGCGTCATGAGGTGCTGCGGCCGCTGGAACACAAAACGCCAGCGAAGATGCGAAAAGCACAAAATGTCGGCGTGGGTCGCGCGTCCGGACGCGGTGGCCGCGACAGCGCTGGTTGTTTCGCAATCGAACACAGTCAACTCCCCCTTATTCGCGTATTTCAAGAAGCATGCCTTGTAGATAAAGCGGCCGCAGCCGATGAGATGGCCGTCAGGCCACGGGCCGAAAAATTCTGCCCGCTCGCACGATGCTCCTGCGTCGTGCTCCGTAGGCTGCGGACGCGTATCGGTGCGGCTCCGACTATTTCGTGGGTTGGTCCGCGGTCGATGCACCATCGTTCGTCGGCATCGACAGACGAGGACTCCCCTCTTTGGTCGTGCCAGGTGGCAACGGCGCGCCGCTGGTCGCTTTAGCGATTCGGTCGAGCGGAAATTTCGGCCGGCGGTCGGCATAGAGCAGGCCGTTGGTTTCCTGGAACGTGTCGGCGAACTGCGTGTAGCAGAAGCCAGACAGGAGCCCCAATTCGTTCACCACGGCCAGCAACGTCGTATAGCGCGTTTCGAGCTCCTCTGCCGTGGCAGCACGCGAGTACCCCCACGTCGTGTGCGGATCGTCCGACAACGCGATGCCGCCAAACTCGGTGAGCACGATCGGCGATTGCGCATGATCGTCGCCCTCGAGGACGAGCAGACGGCCGCCCTGGCGCTCCCGCTTGAACAGCCGCGGCACGATGTCCTCGGCGTGATAGCGACGAGCCATTCGCGCCGGATCGAGGTCGTAGTCGTGGATGCCGACGATATCGGTCGCCACGCTTTCCCAGCCGTCGTTGCCGACCACGGGCCGTGTCGGATCGAGCGTCTTCGTCAGGTGATAGAGCGCGCGGACGAAGTGACGTTCTGCGGGGTTCGCGGGCAGATTCGGCACACCCCACGACTCGTTGAACGGCACCCAGGTGATGACCGACGGATGGCTGTAGTCGCGCGCGAGGGCTGCCATCCATTCGCGGGTCACACGCGGAATGGCTCCCGTGGTGAACCGATAGGTGCTCGGCATCTCTGCCCAGACCAGGAGGCCGAGCCGATCGGCCCAATATAAATAACGGGGATCCTCGATTTTTTGATGCTTGCGGACGCCGTTGAAGCCCATCGCCTTGGCCAACTGCACGTCTCGTCGCAGTGCGCGGTCGTCGGGAGACGTCAGACCCGTCTCCGGCCAGTACCCTTGGTCGAGCACGAGCCGGAGGAAATACGGCCGGCCATTGAGGACCATTCGATCGCCATCGACACCGACGGTCCGGAGCGCCGTGTAGCTACGCACCTCGTCGATCACGGTCCCGGTCCTACTCCGCAATCTGAGGCGCGCCTCGATGAGCGTGGGCGACGAGGGATTCCACAAGAGCTCGTTGCGCGAGTCGTCGATCCCGGGGTCCGACAGCGAGATGCGCCGATGCAGCTCGCCGCCGATGACGGCGTAGCTGTCGCGCGCGAGCACATGACCGCGCGCGCGAAGCTCGACGGACATGCGCATGCGCTCGGACAGATCCCCGGCCAGCCACGCCGTCAGGCCGATCTCCCATCGCTCGAGGTTCGTCGTCCACCGAATCGAATCGATCCGCGCCACCGGCACGCGCTCGAGCCAGACGCTTTGCCAGATGCCCGTGGTCCGCGGATACCAGATGGAGTGCGGCTCGCGTTGCCAATCCTGTTTCCCGCGCGGCTTGGTCAGGTCGCCAGGGTCGTCCTCCGCCCGGACGACGACGACCGTGTCGGCCGAACCTCGCACATGCGACGTGATGTCGATGGTGAACGGGGTATAGCCGCCCTCGTGCGTGCCGGCGAAGCGGCCGTTGACCCAGACGGTGGCGCGATAGTCGACCGCGCCGAAGTGCAGCAGCAGATGGTGTCCGGGGTCGAAGGGATGCGTCGGGAGCGTGCGCCGATACCAGCAGCTCTTGTAGAGATCCGTGTTGCCGATGCCGCTCGCGCTCGTCTCAGGCGAGAAGGGCACGAGAATGGTGGCGTTCCAGGAGACATCCTCGGGTTCGGACCACGATGCCTCGCGATCGAGCGCAAAGTCCCATGCTCCGTTCAACGAGAGCCAGTTGTTACGGCGCAGTTGCGGGCGGGGGTAGCCGTGGCTCGGGCGAGACATCTCCGGTGGTCGCATCGTTCACGGTCTCTTTCGCACGGTCTACATTGTCGTGGACGGACACTCTGAGCCGGTCTCGCATGGCTCCACGTGTCAGCCCAAGCTTCTCACATCGCGTCGAGCCGCGCGTGCAAGGCCGTCAGGTGTCGGCCGAAACTCTCGAACGCGTCCCGTGCGGCCACCAATCGCTCGCGCTCGGCACGCACGAACCGCGTGTACGGAGCCATGGCCTCGTCGATCCGCCGTAGGCCGGCGTCCAATTCTTCTTCCGTTTTCTTCGACAGCGTGTCCATCAAGGTTGCGCGCAAACGCCCGACACGCACTTCGAGCTCTCGGCGCGCGCGCTGTCGTCGGGCCGGCAACACGAGGAACCCGAGCACCGACAACATGCCCGCGGCGAGCAGCCCCGTCACATCGGCCACCGTCGTCGAGGCGACGGCGGTGACGAGCGTTCCGAGTCCCACCGCTCCGACTTGCAGGAGGGCGGCCCCGGCAATGGACTCGCGGACACTCTCGGCCAGCCGCTTCGCCTCGGCGCGTTGATCGAAGCTCTCGACGGCGCGTTGCGCCTCCCGCCGCACCTCGTCCTGCAACCGCGCCCGATCGGCGTCGAAGGGCCCGGTGAGACGGCCGGCCAGGCGGTCGGCATGCGCCGCTTCGCGCCGCTCGAGCAGCTCGCTGACGCCGCGCCAGACCCGTAATTCATTGTCGGCCATCCACTCCACGACGGCTCCGACTCGCCGCTCGACACGACTCGGCAGGTCGGCCACGGCTTCGCGTTCGAAGGCGGCCGCGACCTTGTGGCGATTGAGCAGGTCTGGCAGTCGGCCGATGCGAAGCATCTCATCGAAGAAGGCCTGACCTCGCTTCTCGAAATCGAGCAGCTCTTTCTCGATGTCGGAGAGGCGGAAGCGCAAATCGCGGAGCACGTCCTCGCGGTGGAGCCTCAACTGCCGGTCGAGGCCTTCGACCGCTTCGAAGTCTTTCTGCAGAATGGCCAGGCGTGCGTTCACGAGGTCGAGGGCTTCATCGACGACCCGTCGGCCGACGCCGAGGGGGTTCCGGAGCTTCAATCGAAACCGTGCCTCGTCGTCGAGAGACGTCTCGATGAATCGCTCGAGTGGCGCGAGCCCGCTGGCCTCGAGCGCCTGCCCGTCGCCGGCGGCGCGCGCGCGCGCACCCTGGCGAGCCGACAGCGCGAAGACCTGCGGCAACTCGCCAAGCAGCGCCGCGGCATGCGTGCGGACGAACTCGAGGAGCGTCTCGCGATCGGCCACCGTCTCGAGAAGATCCATCTTGTTGACCGCAATCAGCACGGGCTTGCCCCAACGTCGGACCGCTTCGAGAAGCACTCGCTCGCTTTCGGTGAACGGACGATCCGCGGAGGTCACGAAGAGCACGAGATCGGCGCGTGGCACGAACTCGCGCGTCAGCGCCTCGTGCTCGCGCAAGATGGCGTTCGTTCCGGGCGTGTCGACGATGTTCAGGGTTTCGAGCAACTCGACCGGCGCCGTGATGATGTCGAACCCGTCGGGGGTCGGCTCGTGCGAGGCCAGGTCGCCGAACCGGAGCACGGCGACGCGAGCGGTGGTGGGCGTGACGCCCTCGTTCAGAACGCGCTGTCCGATCAAGGCATTGATGAGCGCGCTCTTGCCCGCGTTAGACGTCGCTCGTCGCCGAGGAGGGCTCGACGAGGCTCGTCGAGCATTGGCACACGCATACGAGACAATTATGGCAGGTGCTTCCGCTAGGTCGCCTTGCGTGGCGCATCCGGATCTTTCTCGGCAAACTCTTCCGGCTGTGGGCGCACACCCTCGCGTTGCGCGTACAGGCGCGTGAACTCGGCTCCCAGCAGCACGATCTGGGAGGAGTAGTACACCCAGAGGAGCAGAACGATGACCGATCCAGCGGCGCCATAACTCGACGTCGTGGAGCTGCGACCGAGGTACAGGCCGATGAGCTGTTTGCCGACCGTGAACAGGAGAGCCGTGACAAAGGCCCCGGTCGCCACGTCACGCCAACGCAGACGCACATCCGGGAGAAACCGGTAAAGCATGGCGAAGAGCACGGTAATCACCGCGAGCGACACCAGCATATTGATCCCTTGCCACAGGATCGGCCATCCCGGCACGAGCCGGTCGAGCCATCCGCTCAGCGCGGCGAGCGCCGCGCTCACAGCCAGCGACACCGTCAGGAGAAAGCCGATGGCCACGACGAGGCCAAACGATCGAAGGCGATCGAGGGTGAACGCCCGGAGGTTCGCGCTCGGATTGGGCTTCACGCGCCAGATCGTGTTGAGCGCCACTTGCAGTTCGAGAAACGCACCCGTCGCAGCCAGCACGAACGTGATGCTGCCCAGAATCGTGGCCACAATCCCCCCGGACTGCCGTCGGCTTGCCCCCTCGAGCAGCGCTTGCACGGCACGTGCGCCGTCGGTGCCGACGAGCTCGTCCAACTGTCCGACGATCTCCCCACGAACCGCTTCGGCGCCGAAGACCATGCCGGCGATGGCAATGGCGACCAGCAGGACGGGCGCGATGGCGAAGAGGGTGTAGTAGGCGAGCGAGGCGCCCAGTCGCGGCCCGTTGTCGTCCCACCACGCCGTCAGTGCGGCCCCGAACAGGCGGACGGTGCTCGACACGGACATTCGCTGCTCCTCGGCGTCGACACGTGAGTATCGCGTCAGCGCCCCATAGCGGGCCTTGCGCAGGGCTCGGCCCAGTTAAACTCGAATCTCGAGATCAAGCGTGACGACGCCGGCCTCCGCACGCACCGCGGCTCGTCTGACGAGCGTCTTCAATTGCGCGAACGGCACGTCGGCCCATCGTGGGTCGGCAGGCGCGCTCGTCGCCTCCTCCGCAAGGTACTCGGCCAGGAGCTCGTTGATCAGCTCCTGTTTGATCGGCACGGTTGCGGAGATGGTCGATCCGCTGAAGGCGGCAAATCCACTGGCAAGTTGGGTCTGTAACCACGTCGGCATCTTTTCGCCCTCGACTCTCCCGGCACGAAGCGCTCACGCAATCTGCACCGTGAAGTGCACGACCAGTTTCCCCGGGCTCGTCGCGAAGCGCACGCTTCGAACGTGCTGCCACATCGCCCGGTACTCGTCGGTCGCGGGCAGCGCCCCGACATCGACGATGACCCATCGGCCTTGCACCCGCACGTACGGCAGCGTCAGCGCTCGTGTAAGCGTCCACCCCAGCAGCATCGAGGCCAGTCGGACGCGTACGCGCGGCGAGCCGGCGAGATCCATCTCCTCGTCCAACCATGCCCTGAAGCGCAACCGGCGGTAGCGCACGATGATCGTATTCGCGTCCGCGAATTCGAGCCGCACATCCCGGGCCTCGGGGCGGTGGGCCTGCAACGTCTCGTTCGCGATCGTCTGATCGATGTGAACGGCGCCGGCGATGTGGGTGCCGCTCAACCGACGCCAACCGGCGGCGGCCTCACGTTCGAGCGTTCGTCCGATGGTCATGTGGGAGGCGGCTGGAGCATCAGGACTGCCGGGGGCCTCGATCGCTCGGCGGAGCATCCTGCCTTGCCCTGGTCGTTGAATTCTGGACTCTCCTTCATCACCGCCTCATCGTCCTCGGCTCGGTGCGTGCCATCGGGATTTTGCGGGCTGTTGCCGGCCTGCGGCACATCGGGATTCGACGGCGAGTGATCGCCGCCCAATCCTTTGCGATTTCCTTTGGTTTCCTTTCCCATTCCTGGGTCGCCGGGGTGCATGGTTAGGTGATGTGATGTCATGTCTGATCTCCTCGCAGCGCCGACCGCAAGTCGCGTGCCTGATTGCCCTTGTGCTTTCGCTCGCGCGGCCTGCAACGTAGGATCAATGAGCGGAGCATACGTGTCAACGAGGAGCCACAAACAAATGTCAGACAACGGTCGAACGACATCCCTATGGATGGCGACGGGGGCGCTCGAGCCGGCGCCACACCTGGCAGGGAACGCCCACGCGGACGTCTGCGTCGTTGGCGCCGGGATTGCCGGTCTCACAACGGCATATCTGCTCGCCAAGAGCGGCAAGAACGTGATCGTGATCGATGATGGCGTCACGGGCGGCGGCGAGACCGGGCGCACGACAGCGCATTTGGCGACCGCGCTCGACGATCGCTACTACGAGCTCGAGCGGCTCCACGGAGTTCCATGTCCTGAGATATGTTCGCGGGCTGGCTGAAGCGCTCGAGCGTGCCGGCTCGCGCGTCTACAACAACACACGTGCCACGAAGATCGAAGGTGGACGCACGGCGCGCGTTGCCACCGCCGCGGGCGCCATCACCGCGGAGGCGGTCGTGGTCGCCACCAATACGCCCGTGAACGATCTGGTGGCCATCCACACCAAGCAGGCCGCCTATCGCACATTCGTCGTCGCGGTTCGGGTGGCGCGCGGCAGCGTGCCGCAGATTCTCCTGTGGGACACACCTGATCCGTATCATTATGTTCGCCTTCAGTCAGGTCCGGACTTCGACGTGTTGATGGTGGGTGGCGAGGATCACAAGACTGGGCAGGAAGATGATGGCGAGCGACGTTTCGCGCGCCTCGAGGAATGGACGCGCCGGCATTTTCCGCAAGCCGGACGCATCGAGTATCGCTGGTCGGGACAGGTGATGGAACCGGTCGATGGGCTGGCACTCATCGGCAGGAATCCACTCGACCGCGACAACGTGTATGTGGCGACGGGCGACTCCGGCAACGGCATGACGCATGGCACGATCGCCGGCATCCTCCTGACCGATCTCATCGCCGGACGGGAAAATCCGTGGACGTCGCTCTACGATCCCAGCCGCAAGACGCTGGGGTCGCTCAAGGAGTTTGCGCAGGAGAACCTGAACGTCGCGGCGCAGTATGCCGATCTCGTCACGCCGGGTGAGGTCGACGCGGTCGGCCGAATCGCCCCCGGGGACGGTGCCATCATCCGTCGGGGCCTCTCCAAGGTGGCGGTCTACCGCGACGAGGAGGGCAACATTCACGAGCGGTCAGCGATCTGCCCGCACCTCGGTTGCGTGGTGCAGTGGAACTCAACCGAGAAGACATGGGACTGTCCATGCCATGGTTCGCGATTTGGTATCGATGGCCATGTCGCCAACGGTCCAGCGATCGGCGAACTGCAGGAAGCCAAAGCCGAGTAGGCGGTACTGGACGAGCAAGGACTGAAGCGCCTGACCTTGACCGATGCTGCGGGCTCCTATCTAATCTGGTGACGACCCAACCTTGGAGTAACGATGAGATTGAGCGAGATGACAATGGCCGTGGCCGGCACGATCGTGGTCGCGACAACGACCGCGATGACGGCGCAACAGCCCGTGAAAGTCGACATGAAGAACGTTCAGGGGCAGTCGGTCGGAACGGCGACGGTGACGGCCGAAAAGGGTAGCGGCGTTCGCATCGCCGTGGAGGTGAAAGGATTGCCCCCAGGCGAGCACGCCATCCACGTTCACCAGGTGGCCAAGTGCGAGGGACCGGATTTCAGCTCCGCCGGACCTCATCTGAATCCTGGCAACAAGAAGCACGGGCTGCAGAATCCCGAAGGGCCGCACAGCGGCGACATGAACAACATCACGGTCGCGGCCGATGGGATGGCCAAGGCGACGGTGACGAACGCGAATGTGACGCTCGGAAGCGAGCCGAGCTCGCTCTTCGCCAATGGCGGCACGGCGCTCGTGATTCACGCGAGCCCGGACGATATGAAGTCCGATCCCGCGGGCAATGCGGGCGCCCGCATCGCGTGCGGCGTGATCACGAAGTAGGCGGAGGCCGCATGGCGGAACAGGACGAGACGAAAGGCACGCGGGGTGGGAACGAGCCACCCGCGGACGTTCAGGATCGGCCGGAGCAGAATCGCGGCTATGACGAGGTCGTGCGGGGCAAAGAGGGTGTCGATCAGCCTCCTGGTCCGCAGGACGCCTTGGCGGCGGAGTCGTCGCCACAGACCAACTCGCAGGACGTGGACGAGCAAGCAGCGCGCGAGGCGGCGGCTGACGTGCGCGAGCGCGACCGCTCCGCGGACCGTCGCGCTGATCCGGGCTTTCGCACGAAGGGCGGGTAGAACACCGGCAACGTGCCCGCCGGTCGCGGGCAGAGAAGCGTCCATTGTGAGGCTTGCTCATCTGCTCGGCCGGCTTCCGATGTCCGATAGCGGTCCAGTATCCCTTGCTTCCAGGGCCCCTTCGTCGATGAGCCCGCAGCGAGCGCCCGCTCGCGAACAACGGAGCCCCGCAGAGGGGACGGCGTGCGCTCCGACTTGATATTATGATCAGAAGTGTATAATCTCCTGATAAGGAGATTGCATGGCTGCCTTCCGCCCATCCTACCCAGTCACTCGATACGAGCCGGTGGCGGTCGTGGACCTGACGTCCCGCGAGGAACGCGAGCGTCTCAGTCCCGCCGCGCTCAAGGCATTCTTCAACATCATCGAGCGCTGGAACATCCGCGATCCGGACGCGAGAGCTCTCTTGGGAGGTGTCTCGAACGGGCCGTACTACAAGTGGAAGAAGGACCCCAGTCGATTGCTCGATGCCGACGCGCTCACCCGCATCTCCTATCTGGTCGGGATCTTCAAGGCACTGAACACGCTGTACGGCGAAACACTCGCGGACCAGTGGATCACCCTCCCGAACGCCAATCGCGTGTTCAGCGGCCAGCCGCCGCTCGCCTACCTCAAGACCGGGGGCGTGCCAGCCATGCAGACGGTACGACGACTGCTCGACGCGCGCCGCGGCGGCTTGTGAGCCGATATCTGCCGGACACGTCGCTCGTCCGTCAATGGGACACCCACCGGCTCATTCCATCCAAGTACCGCAGCGATGCCGCGAGTGTGCTCGTCCGCATCGCCGACCATGACGAGCACCTCGCCGACATCTTCGATCTCGACAATGCCACCAACGATCGATTGCTTGGCGAGAAGGGGCTGTTGCCAGGGATCGGTGAGCACGAGCTCGTCTTCGGCGTGCCGCACTATCGCATCGTCAATGCGGCGTTCACGCACGCTCATCCGCTCGGCAGTCGCTTCAACGGTCCCGACCGGGGAGCGTGGTATGCGGCCTTCGATATCGAGACGTCGCAGGCCGAGGTCGCCTTTCACAGGACGGTCGAGTACGCGGAGATCGGCCGCTTCGACGATAGCGTCACCTTCGACGACTATCTGGCGGACTTCAGCGCCGAGCTGCACGACCTGCGCGCAGGCTCGAGCTTTGCCGCATGTCTTGCCCGCGGCAGCTACGTCGCGTCACAAGCGCTCGCCGAACGTCTCCTCGATCTCGGCGCGCTCGGCATCGTGTATCCGAGTGTTCGACGACGAGCCGGAACCTGTCTCGTGTGTTTTCGCCCGGCTCTGGTGACGAATGTGCGAAAGGGCCCGACCTATCGGTTCACGTGGTCCGGCACCGCGCAACCTCAGATCAGCTCGGGGCCAATGTAGGATCTTGCACCACGACAGGGCGACGTCTTTCGAGCCCGGTGGCGGATCGAGGACGCGAGTAGGTGCAAGAACCTCGCTCGCTGAGGCTTAGAGGACGTCGCCCACTCAGGCGATACACCTGATCCGATCGTCAGCCCAGCGCTGAGAGCCTGTGAATCAATAGCCACCTTCTTCCCTTCGTGGCCTTCGTGCTTCGTCCTTCGGCTCCGCTCAGGACGCCCCGAGCGCTAGTCGAGGGGCGTGGCCTCCGGCCGTCTATCGGCTGAGTGCAGAGTGCACAGAAGCGCCGCTATTTCGGAATCGGAGCTCACCATACGCGATACTGCTGGGGAGTGGGGTCCGCACCGGCGCGCCCGACGTCGAACACCTTGATGCCGCTGGGCGCCATCTCGCGAATCGTCGGTCGAAGGAGCTCCAACACGTCATCTTTCGCGTCGAACCGCTGCATCGTCTGCAACGTAAACATGAAGTGAGCGCCACCTGGTATTTGCAGCCATGAAAAAATCACGCTCTGCCGATCGCCGTTCCGCCGCGAAGAGCATCGTCGCTGCGAAGAACGTCGACGAATATCTCGCCGGCGTCCCCGAGCCCGCGCGCAGCACCTTGAACAAGATGCGCGCGCTGATTCGGTCCGCTGTGCCGCCGGAGGCTGTCGAGACCATCAGCTACGGCGTGCCCACGTTCAAGTACAAAGGAGGGTTGGTGGGATTCGCGGCATCCGCGAACCATTGTGGCTTCTACACGATGAGTCCGTCTGTCTTGGCCGCGTTCGAGCCCGAGCTCGAGCGCTACGAGACATCCAAAGGCACCATCCGCTTTCCCTTGGACAAGCCGCTGCCAGCCGGTCTCGTGCGCAAGCTGGTGAAGGCGCGGATCGCGGAGAACGAGGCGAAGCACAAGCGCTGATCGACTGCCCTCGTGAATCCTTGGAAACCACACTTCTCGAGCACTCTGATGCCCGATGCTCGAGGCAAAGAGCTTCACGCGCTGACTCTATGGCGACGCGCGTCCGGTCCAACGTGCCTTCAACGCCGCGCGGTCGACCGCCGTCCCGCGCAGATAGACCTGGGCGATTCGCCGCGTGTTGGTGATGTCGTCGAGTGGATTCGCGTCGAGCACCACGAAGTCGGCGCTCTTGCCTGTCGCTACCGTGCCAAGATCGGAGAGCCGAAGAATGTCGGCCGACGTGCGCGTCGCCGCGACGAGGACCTGCGCTGGCGTCATGCCCGCCGCCACCATGTCGGCCATCTCGACGTGCGGATTCCAACCGGCACTCGGACCGTCGGTCCCCATGCCGATGCGGACGCCGGCGGCAT
>JAIVJN010000323.1 GCA_020200025.1 Acidobacteriota bacterium
GCCATGACGTGTCCCTCGATCGCCGTGGCGATCGAGGAGGTTTCGCCCGGCGAGTTCAGCAGGATGCTGGTCGTCGAGCCGCCGTACATCGCGCCGTAATAAATGCCGCCGAACATGATGAAGGCGCTGACAGGGTCGAGAGTGAAGGTGACCGGGAGCAGCAGCGCCACCGTCAGGGCCGGGCCGATGCCGGGAAGCACGCCCACCGCGGTGCCGAGCGTGACGCCGACAAGGGCCCAGGCGAGGTTGGCGGCGCTCGTGGCGTTAACGAAGCCGTTTCCGAGCGCGTGTAGCGTGTCCATCGATGCCTTGTGCGTTGCCTCCGACCTTCGTCAGGCCCTACCGCCTGCTCTACAACCACCTCTCGAGCATTCCCGCCGGCAGCGACAGCTTCAGGACGCGGACGAACAGGAGATAGCACGCTACCGACGTGCCCAGTGCGAAGGCCGCGTCGCGATAGGGTCGTGACGTCTCGAAGGCTCGAGCCGCGCACCAGAACAGGATGGCCGACGCCACGACGAAACCCGCCGGCTCGAGCAGCGCCACGTCGAGCGCCATGCCGGCCGCGATCCACGCGGCTGAAGACCAGCGCGCGGAGGGAGTGGTCGGTGGCGAGCGTCGCGAGGGGCGTACGAGCTCGATCGCCGCGGCGATGCCGGTGACCACGAGCCCGGCCAGGATCAGCAGCGGGTAGCCCATCGCCGCCGCCCATGTTGCCGTCGGGCCGCCGGCGGTCCCCAGCTTCTCGAGAATTGTCGCGACGCGCGCGTCTTCGGCGGCGATGAACCGCTCGAGCTCGGGACCGGCCAGAAAGAGATCGATCCAGTGGTAGCGCTCGAGCAGTGCATGCCACTCGGGCGACTGCACCATGGCTTCCATCGCGCTCGTCAGACGGCCGCGCTCCGCCGCGCTGATGCCCGGCGGAGCCACGACCGAGCGCCAGTTGATCAGCTCGACGCCAACGCCCTGTTCCCGCAGCGTGGGCACGTCGATCCCGGGCACACGCGTCGCGCTCGAGATGGCCAGGGCTCGCAGCGCGCCCGCCGCAATTTGCGGCTGCATCTCCTGGAAGCCGTTCACACCCACCGCCAGATTCTTGCCGAGTAGCGCCGCCAGCATGTCGCCGCCGCCCGAGAACGCGACGTAGTTCACCCGCGTCGGCGCCACGCCCACAGCGTCGGCCATCAGTCCGGCCAGAATCTGATCGGTCCCGCCGGCCGAGCCGCCACCCCAGGCGATCGACTCGGGCCGTCGCTTGAAAGCTTCGACCAGATCGTGCAGCGATCCGAAAGGCGAGTCGGTGGGTACCACGATCACTTCGTACTCGCCAATCAACCGCGCAATCGGCGTCACATCATCGAGCGTCACCGCTGACTGATGGGTGACGATGGCGGCGAGCATGATGAGACCGGCAGCCCCCGCCCGGCGCGGCCGGCGCGATAATCCGCAGGCGGTCGTAAGGGGGTTGTGCGCTGGCGAGTGACGCACAGGCGATGAAGAAAACGATCGACGTGAGACAGGTCCGAGAGCCAAGGCGGCGACGAGGGTGGGGCATCCGAGTGGCGATGACTCTATCAGGTAGCGAGCGGGTGCGCTCCGCCAGGCCCGAGGAGCGGGCTAAAAGCTCGGCGTCATGCAAGCGTGTGGTGGCGCATCGTCATTTCCCGCCAGAAAAAAGCCCGCCGAGGGCTCCAGCGAAGGGCTCCAGCGAAGGGCGGGCGCCCACCCTGGTAGGGTCCAACTCGACTTTGCGCCCAGATTCCGTCCTTTCGCGTCCAGCGTTCCCGTCAGTGGGGGGCGTGTGACACGATTGACTCTGCAGACACCGGCGGTCGCACTCGCGCCGTTCGCCGCCCCGCATGAAGGAGCAGAGAATGCTGACGAGACGGCATTTCATCGAACGCATCGCCGCCATTGGCGGAGCGTCGCTCGCCTACGAAGCGATGACGGGCCTGGGCATGCTCGAAGCGGCCACCCAGACGCCGTTCGCGCTGCGCGGCGATGGGAAAGGTACGCGTATCGCCATCCTCGGCGCCGGGCTCTCGGGCCTGACCGTCGCCTACGAGCTTGGCAAGCTTGGCTACAAGTGCCAGGTCTTCGAGGCTCGCCAGCGCCCCGGCGGCCGTGCGCATACGATTCGGCGCGGTACGGTCAGCGAAGAAGATGGCCCGACGCAAACCTGCTCCTTCGACGAGGGTCAGTACTTCAATTGCGGCGCGATGCGGGTGCCGTACCATCACACGACGACGCTGCAGTATGCGCGTGAGCTGCAAGTGCCCATCGAGACGTTTGCCCTGACCGCCGAGAACGCCTATTTCTACCAGACGAAGGCGTCGGCGCTCGCGAACCGCCGCGTGCGGCTCCGCGAGGTGCGCGCCGATCTCGAGGGCTACGTGGCCGAGCTCCTGAGCAAGGCCGTCTCGGAAGAGAAACTGAACGAAGCGGTGACGAGTGCCGATCGCGAGCAGTTGCTCGAATACCTGCGCGGTGCCGGCGCGCTCGACGATGAGCGCCGCTATCGTGGCTCGCCGCTGCGCGGTGCCGACGAGCCGCGGTCGCCGGACGGATCGCTCCGCTACACGCCGCTCGCCCTCAGTGATCTGCTCGGATCCCGCATGGGTGGCTACCTCGATCTCGGGTTTCAGTATCAGGAGACGATGGTGCAGGTCGTCGGCGGCACCGATCGGCTGCCGCAGGCGCTGGCTGCTCGGATCAAGGACAAGATCACATATCAGGCGGTGGCCAAGGAGATGCACCAGAGCGAGCGCGGCGTCTCCGTCGTCTACGCCGACCGCAGCGGCAAGCTGCACAAGGTCGAGGCCGAGTACTGTGTCTGTGCGATCCCGCTGCCGCTCTTGGCGGCCCTCGAGACCGACTTCTCTCCTGAGATCAAACAGCGGATCGCGTCGGTGCCGTACTCGGCGGCCGGCAAGATGGGCTTGCAGTTCAAGCGCCGATTCTGGGAGGAGGACGACCACATCTACGGAGGCGCTTCGAAGACCGACATGGAGATCAGCCAGATTGTCTATCCCTCGAGCGGGTACCTGACGCAAAAGGGCGTGCTCGTCGGCTATTATCTCCAGGGCCAGAACGGCCGGCCCATCGGGGACCGAACGCCGGCCGAGCGGCAGGCGCTCGCACTCGAGCAAGGAGCGCGAATTCATCCGCAGTACCAGGCCGAGTTCGAGACGGCGTTCTCGGTTGCCTGGCATCGCGTGCCCTGGAGCAAGGGAGCGTGGTCGAACATGGGCGCGGCGCTTCGCAAAGAGCTCAGCCAGCCGCTGGGCCGTGTCTACCTCGCCGGCGATCACCTGAACATGAATGCCTGGATGCAAGGGGCCTTCGAATCGGCGCGCCAGGTGGCGACGGCGGTTCACGCGCGAGCCGGCGCCGAGCGGTCGTCAGCAGTCGCTGTTGGTTTGTAGTTGGCTGTCGTTGCGGGAGGCTCAATGATGCGCGATCTCATCAAGCGGTCTCTGTCCGTCAGGCCCTGACTGTTCGCTGATACGTTCACCAGACAATAATCAAAATAAGGGAATGAAGGAATGAAGGAGTGTCAGCACTCCCGCACTCCCTCATTTCCGCACCCCTCAGTTTCTACATTCCCTATTCCCTCCTTTTTCGGAGAGTCAATGCGCTCGGCGTGCGATCGGTTGACGATGGCTTTACTCGTGGCGGCGGCCATTGGCGGTTCGCTCTCGGCACAGCAAATCG
Organism: Acidobacteriota bacterium; assembly: GCA_020200025.1. Taxonomy (GTDB): domain Bacteria; phylum Acidobacteriota; class Vicinamibacteria; order Vicinamibacterales; family UBA2999; genus JAIVJN01. The sequence goes on from JAIVJN010000323.1 coordinate 3,715, forward strand.
CGACCAAGGATCTGCTCGAGGGTTTGACCAACCCGTCACGCTGGCTGACCTACTCCGGAGACTATTCGGGACGCCGCCACAGTCCGTTGAAGGATATCGATCAAACGAACGTCGCGCGCCTTGCTGCGCAGTGGACGTTTCAAACGGGTCTGGCCGGCCACAAGTTCGAAGCGACGCCGATCGTCATCGACGGCATGCTCTACGTCACGGGTCCGATGAACCATGCGTGGGCGATTGACGGCAAGAGCGGGCGGCAAATGTGGCGCTATCAGCGCCGGTTGCCGCCGCTCGGCGACCTCAGGGTCTGCTGTGGGATGGTGAACCGCGGCTTCGCCGTCCACGGCGAACGGCTCTACATGACGACGCTCGATGCCCACCTGATCGCGTTGGACCGACGCACGGGCGCTGTCCTGTGGGACATCGAGCTCGCCGAGCACACCGAGGGTTATGCCAGTACCGGGGCGCCGCTCATCGTGAACGACAAGGTGATTGTCGGCGTTGCCGGCGGCGAGTTCGCCATCCGCGGATTCCTTGATGCCTACGATCCACACGATGGCAACCGTCTCTGGCGCTTCTGGACCGTGCCAGCACCCGGCGAGAGCGGCGCGGAGACATGGCCCGCCGAGGTGTGGCAGCGTGGGGGAGGTCCGACCTGGCTGACGGGAACCTACGACCCGGAGTCGAACGTGCTCTATTGGGGCACCGGCAATCCCAATCCCGACTTCTACGGCGCCGATCGCAAAGGCGACAACCTCTACACCAACGCGCTCGTCGCCCTCGATGCCGACACCGGCAAGCTGCGATGGCATTTTCAGTTCACGCCGCACGACGAGCACGACTGGGATGCCAACCACGTTCCGGTGCTGGCCGATCTCATGGTCGAGGGGCAGCCACGCAAGGTCGTCATGGTCGCGAATCGAAATGGCTTTCTCTACGTGCTCGATCGCACGAATGGCCGGTTTCTCCGGGCCTCGGCGTTCGGTCATCAGACGTGGGCGAAGGAGATCGGCGACGACGGTCGCCCCGTCGAGCTCCCGAACGAGCGTCCCACGCCCGAAGGGACGCTGACCTGTCCCGATCTCTTTGGCCTTACCAACTTCATGTCGCCGTCGTTCGACCCGTTGACCGGCCTCTTCTACGTCACCGTTCGAGAAACATGCCAAACCTACGTGTCGGCGCGGCCTCCCGAGGGGTATAAGGCTGGCGATCGGACGATGGGCGGCACGTTGCGGCCGGCGCCAGAACGCCGCTTCGGCGCGCTGCGCGCCATCGATCCGCTGAGCGGCGAGCAGCAGTGGGAGATTCGGCACGAGACGCCCGCCTGGGCCGGCGTGCTCACGACCGCCGCAGGCATCGTCTTCAGCGGCGACAACGAGGGGAATTTCATCGCCGCGGACTCGCGAACGGGACGTGAGCTGTGGCGTTACCAGCTCGGCGCGCCGCTCTACGCGCCGCCCACCACGTTCATGATCGAGGACCGGCAGTACGTGACCATTGCTGCGGGCTCGACCTTGACGGCGTTTGCATTACCGCTGCTTTGAGGCCACGTTCGTGGCCTGCGACTGCCGGAAGCGTGCACCGTGAAATGGCGCGACCCAGGTCCCTCATTCTTCCTTGACCGCCGCACGTCAGCATGAGTGAGCCATCCGATTCTGGCAATCGGGAAGAGCGAGGCCTTATGGCGGCAGCCCCCTTCATCGCTGCGGTGTTGATCTTCGTGGCGTTGACGCTGGCGATCACATGGCCCGCGGCAAGCGTTGTGGGCATTCGCTTGATCGGCGACCTGGGCGATCCCCTCTTCGTGACGTGGGTGATGACGTGGGTGATGAGTCACCTGTCTCGCGCCGCCGGCGGGGACGTATCCGCACTAGAGGGTTTCTGGCACGCGAACATTTTCTATCCGGAGCGATACACGCTCGCCTACTCAGAGCATTTCGTCGGTCAGTCGCTGCAGGTGCTGCCGCTTTGGTGGATCACGGGAAATGCCGTGCTGTCCTACAACCTCGTCGTGCTGTCGACGTTTGTGCTCACGGGCCTCGGTACCTTCCTTCTCACTCGCGCGCTGACGGGTGGTTGGGTGGGGCCGCTCCTCGCTGGCGTCATGGCAACTTTCAACCCGTATCGACTCGAACTCGAGCTTTCTCACCTGCACGTCCTGTCTATTCAGTGGCTGCCGCTTGCGCTTGTTGCTGTGCACGGCTTCATTCGCTCAGGCTCCCGCCGGTACTTGCTGGCCACCGCGCTCTGTGTGCTGGCACTCAATCTCTCATCCGTCTATTTCATGCTCTTCTGCGCGCCGGTCTTGGCGCTGTTCACGTTGGTCGATTTGACCCTGGAGGGCAAGCTCCGCGACTCTTCCCGGTGGGCCGGGTTGGCCGTGGCTGGTGCGGGGATCGTGCTGATGACAGCGCCCTTCGTGCTGCCTTACTGGAGAGTGAACCTCGAGATGGGCTTCGAGCGTTCCTTCGCGGAGATTCGAGCGCACTCCGCAACATTGTCGCAGTATGCAGAATACCTGCTCCCATGGGCGCACCTGCCGCTGCTTTTCGCGGCGCTGGGCGCGGTCGCCGCTTTCCTGCCGCGCCCTCCAGCGTCCAGGGCGCTGATCCTGACAGTCATCGGACTGCTGGCGCTCGTCTTTGTGCTTTCGCTCGGACCGGTCCTGCCCGTCGCCCAGGTGCGAGGTCCCTATTGGCTGCTCTACGAATACGTTCCGGGTTTCAGAGGGCTGCGCGTCGTCAACCGCTACGGCGCGCTTGTCTTGATCTTTCTACCGGTTCTTGCCGGCGTCGGCGCTGCGTGGGCCGCCCGCTGGCCGCGTTTCGGGCCAGTAGCCGTGCTAGGTGCAACCGCCGGCTTTCTCTGGCAGGTGTGGCCGGCCGCCATGCCCATCAACGCTGCACTGCCCTCACCAGGGCTGCAGCCAGCACCCAGGTATCTGAACCCCGCGCCTACGCTGCCCAATATCTACCGAGCGGTTCAAACGCTCGACAGAGATGCCGTCCTCGCGGAGTTTCCGTTTGGCGATCCCTGGTTTGATATTCGCTACATGTTTTTCTCGGCCACACACCAGCGACGCCTCATGAATGGTTACAGCGGCGTCCTCCCTCCCACCTACCTCTGGCGGCAACGAGTGTTCGCGAACCCGCTCGAGCATCCCGAGACCGTGATCTCCGCTCTTCAAGGTGCGACGCATGTCCTCGTGCACTCGTCCGTTTGGCCGGACGACACTGGACCGCAACTCGTCGCTTGGCTGATTACCCACGACGCGTCCCGCCTTTTCGACGCGGACGGCGCCACGCTTCTGGCCGTGGGGGCAACAGCTCGCCATGCGCAGCAATATGCAGATCCTCGATGAGCCAATGTGCCGAAAACTGCCTGCTGTCGGATACACGATGATCCTCGTCCACTGGGACGCCTCATGTCCTTCGCGCGTCGCTGCCTAAGTACTGCGTTTCATAATTACGGTGACGCATCGAGGGCGGCGAGGCGCCCGGCTGGCAAGGCGCGACGACTGAGAATACTTAGCATATTTGAGGGAGGAGCAACGCCGCCAGGCGGGATGCATCGCGGGCCGAATGCCACCGTAATTGTGAAACGCAGTACTAAGAGCGGCGAAAATCTCCTTGCTACAATGACGCAACGTGCGTAACTTCTTGCCAGAGATATCGCCCGAGTGCTGAAAGACCACGTGCACTCGAACGGCCGCGATACCAGGGCGCACCTCGAGACGCGGTGAACACGGCGTAGGCACACGGCGTAGGCACACGGCGTAGGGCACACGACAGACGCAGGCGGCAAGCAGAGGCGGCAGGCGGGGCCCCACGCGAAAACGGCGGGGGGGGGGGGG
>JAIVJN010000090.1 GCA_020200025.1 Acidobacteriota bacterium
GCTCGAGCTCGTCGGTCTCGCTCAGCGTCACGTCTTCGACATCAACGCGGGGTGCCACGATCGGCATCGTCAAGGCGGTCCCCCCGCCGGATTCAGCCCCCAAGCGTACCCCGAAGCATGGCCCATCGTCAGCCTCAGTCGACGCTGGGACTGATGTCGCGTCACCGCCGCTCCCCGCCGGCGGGCCAGTCGACGCCGGTTCGACCTCGAGCGCCCGAACGACGCGCCGAGAAAGTGAGGGGTCGATCGCAGTGCAGCGGCATCTGCGGCTATCATCTGGAGCCTATGCTCGATCGCCGCGACCTTCTTGTTGGCGCCGCGCGGCTTGGCCTGCTTGGCGCTGTCACCCGCGCGTGGCCCGCGGGCACGCTTCAGGCACAAGCTCCGCCGCGTCAGACCTGGGGCAAAGAGAAGCTCATCGCTCGCTCGGCTCGGCCGCCCGACTACGAGACCCCGGTCAGCCTCCTCGATTCGTTCATCACACCCACCGAGCACTTCTATGTGCGCTCGCACCTGCCGGTGCCGACCGATCTCGACGCCCGCGCGTGGACGCTGACGATCGACGGCGAGGTGGCCACGCCGCTCACGTTGAAGCTCGACGAGCTCAGGACGCTGCCAGCGGCGACGGTGACGATGACGCTCGAGTGCGCGGGCAATGGTCGCGCGTTCTTCGATCCTCCCGTGGCCGGCATTCAGTGGGGCAAAGGCGCGGTCGGGACGGCACGATGGACGGGCGTACGTGTGGCGGACCTGCTGAAGCGGGCGGGCGTGCGCGAGGCCGGGCGATTCGTGGTGATGAACGGCGGCGATCGCCCGCTGGGCACGATGCCAGACTTCGTGCGGCAAATGCCCATCGCCAAGGCGCTCGATGCAGACACCATCGTCGCCTACGAGATGAATGGGCAACCCCTTCCGCCGGTGCACGGCTTTCCGCTGCGCGCGATCGTGCCGGGGTGGGAGGGGGCCTACGCGGTGAAGTGGCTGAATGGTCTGAGCGTGACCGATCGCGAGTCCGACAACTTCTGGGTGGCGAGCGCGTATCGATATCCGGTGCGACGCGTGGCGCCCGGAGCCGCGGTCGACGCCAAAGAGATGGCGCCACTCACCGGTCTCGTGGTCAAGTCCCTCATCACGGCGCCGCTCGATGGGGCAAAGATTGGATCCGGACGTGTGCCCGTTGCAGGCTTTGCGTGGGCTGGTGAACACGATATTGCCAAGGTGGAGATCTCCGTGGATCACGGCGTGACGTGGCGGCCGGCGCAGCTCACTGGCGAGCAGGCGCGATACGCGTGGCGCCGCTTCGAGCTCGCCGTCGACGCGTCACGACCGGAGTCGTACCTGATCATGTCGCGCGCCACCGATAGTCGCGGCAACGTGCAGCCGGAGGCGCCGCACTGGAATCCGTCGGGCTACCTGTGGAACGTGCCCGACCGCGTGCGCGTCGAAATCGTCGGCGCGTGAGACGAGGTTCCTGGGATGAGCACGCTTCGCGTCTTCCGTCTTTGCCTCTTCGTCACCTTCGTGGGCGGATCCGTGGTGGCGGTCGGCCAACCGCAGAACGATCTCCCCGATGGAATCGCCGCCGACATCACCCGGAAGCGTTGCCTCACGTGTCATGAAGCCGACCTCATCGTGCAGCAGCAGCTCTCCCGCCCGGCCTGGGAGCGCGAGATCGACAAGATGATGCGCTGGGGCGCGGTGGTGACGGCCGAAGAACGCGCGCCGCTGGTCGACTACTTCTCAGCGCACTTTGCTCCCACCCCGGTGACCGCGCACGTGGCGCGGCAAAGTACAGCCGCCGAGGCCACATATAAGCGCGCATGCCTCACCTGCCACGAGTCAGATCTGATTGAACAGCAGCATCTCTCTCGCGCCGGCTGGGTGCGCGAGGTCGACAAGATGATTCGCTGGGGCGCCTCGGTGCCGGACACAGAGAAAGAGGCTCTCGTCGATTGGCTCACGTCACGCTACGGGGAGCTCTAGACCGGAGCTCACTTCATCTTGCCCCCCCGGTTCTTTGCGCTCGTCGCCTGCCTGTTTTTTGCCTCCGGCGCCTGCGCCCTTGTCTATCAGGTGATGTGGCTCCGCCTGCTCGCCTTGGTATTTGGCGTCACCGTCTACGCCGCGAGCACTGTGCTGGCCAGCTTCATGGCGGGCCTGGCGCTCGGCAGTTACGTCGCCGGGAGACTGGCCGGTACCAGCGTCGACGGGGGGCCTGACGGCGGCACGGGTCGTGTGCGCTGTCCTCGTCCTGATCGTCCCGACTTCGCTCATGGGGTCGACGTTGCCGCTCGTGGCAGCCTCCGCCTTGGGGCGCCCCGAAGTCTGGGGATCGCGGCTCGGCATCTTGTATGCGGTGAACACAGCCGGGGCGATCCTCGGCGCGCTGGTGGGTGGCTTCTACCTGATCGCCGATGTTGGCGTCGCCGCCTCCTTTCGCCTAGCGGCTTCGGTGAACATCGTCATCGGGCTGGCCGCGATACTGATGTCGCGCTGGATGCCGCGCGGTACTCCATCGCGGGAGGCGGCTCCAACCTCGACGCCTTCCACACCTACACCACCCGATGCAGCCGAGCGCCAGCGGCATCTGGTGCTGTGGGTGTTTGCGGCCTCAGGGCTCATGTCGCTCGCGCTCGAGGTGACGTGGTTCCGAATGCTCGTCACCATCCTGCGCCCCACCGCCTACGCCTTCACGATCATGTTGGCGACGGTGCTTGCGGGCATCGCCGGTGGCAGCGCCCTCGTGACCCCTTTGCTGAGGCGCCCGATCCGATGGTTGATCGTGCTCGCTGGTCTTCAGCTCGCCATCGCGCTCGCTGCGGTGCTCTCGTTCAACACCATGGCCCGCGCCGACGACATTCAGCATCTCGCGGTGTCGCTGCTCGCGAGCCTGCGACTGGACGGTTACCTCATCCCGATCGTGACGGCCACCGTGGCGGCCATGCTGCCGACGACGCTGCTCCTGGGCGCGGCGTTTCCGATCGGCCTCAAGCTGTGGACCGGAGGCGTGAGCCGTGAGGCCGCGAGCCGCCGGGTGGGTGTGTTCTATTCGCTCAACGTCTTCGGTGCCATTGTCGGATCGCTGGCCGCAGGCTTCTGGCTTCTGCCTGTGCTCGGCATGCGCTCCAGCCTCATTGCCGTCTCCGCCATCGCGCTCGTCTCGAGCGTGGCGTTGGCGGTGTCCTGCTGGCGATCCTCGCCGAACACGGCCGGCTTTCTGACGCTCGTGGGCCCGGTGGCCTTTGTCATGGCCGCGTTGAACACGGTGGAGCCCTTTGCTGTCGCGCTCGGAGGCCTTGCCAGAGCCGAACGCGTCATTTGGCGCGACGAGGGTGTGCAAACCACGGTCGCGGTTCACGAACGTCGCGCGTCGCCGCGCGTGATGCGCATCATGTATCTCGACGGCATGCATCAGGCCAACGACTCGGGTGCCACGGCGTTTGTCCACCATCGTATCGGGGCGCTGCCGATGCTGCTCCATCCAAAACCGGAGCGAGCGCTCGTCGTCGGGCTCGGCGGAGGCGCCACGGCAGGCGCCCTGGCGCGCTATCCGGGCGTCCAAGTCGATGTCGTCGAGCTCTCGAACGAGGTGATCCGCGGCTCGAATTTTTTCACCCACATCAATTTCCACTTGCTTCAACGTCCGAACGTGCGCGTCCGGGTCGACGATGGACGAAATCATCTGCTGGTGACCAACGAGCGATACGACGTCGTCACCGCCGACATCATCCTCCCTCGACATGCCGGAGCCGGATCGCTCTATTCGGCCGAGTACTTTCAGTTGGTGCGCCGCGCGCTGCGCCCCGGGGGCTTAGCCGTGCAGTGGATTGGATCGGAAGGCGCCACCGAGTACAAGCTCATCATGCGGACCTTCATGTCGGTGTTCCCGCAGACCACACTGTGGGGGGATGGAACGTTGATGGTCGGCAGCCTCGAGCCGTTGACGCTGAGCCGGGCGGAGTTCGAGACGCGTCGACAGCAGCCTGGCTTCCGCGACGTGTTCGACTGGGACTTCGAGACCATGCGCCGGCTGTATCTCGCCGGACCTCGCGAGCTCGCGAGCTACGTCGGTCCGGGGCCGATTCTCACCGACGATCGGCCGGTGATCGAATATTTCCTGTCGCTACCGCAGAACGACCCGCCGCCCGAGCTCGCGGGGCTTGTCGGGCGGCCGGAAGACGTATTCAGGCCATAGTTGGGCGTCGCCAGGGATCGCTACGTTGACTACCGCCGGCTCGATCGCCCAGCCGACCGAATGCGTCGCGAGATCATCGTGCCCCGGGAAAACTCCCGCAAAAAGATCGCGGAGTATACCTTTTGCAAGCTCCCTGATGGACGAGCGGTCTCCGGAGCGGGGGTATCCAGATTGCTGAACGGTCTATATTCACCAGACGGTAGGCCGGATTCGCTGCCTCTCCACCACAAGGTCCTGTCTCCAGCCGCATCCAGCTCGCATAGTGGGTCCGCCTACCGACCAGAGGTCGATTCGGCGAGGTCTCGCGGCCCTCGCCCGAGCGGCGCAAGCGAAGGTGGATCGGCTGGGTGGCGCGCGACACAGATCCGGGCAGCTTTAGATTGCGCGGCCGAGCGCGCGCGGACCGCTGGCGATCGTTTCGGCCACGATCTTCAAGGCTCGCTCGAGCACCTGCCGATCCGGGGCTGCACCGAGGCAGATGCGCACCGCTTCGGGCGCGTCGCGGCGAACGACCGCAAACTCGCGCGCCGGCGTGATGAGTATGCCTCGGCGCCGCAGCTCGGTCGCCAGATCGTCGGCGGCCCACTTCGCGCCGAGCTCGATCCAGATATGCGGGCTCATCGCGACCGCTCGTGCGGGGTCGGTCTTGAAGATTCGCCGGGCGATCCGCTGGCGGGCGCGAATCTCCTGCCGCTTCCACTGCAGCACGCGGGCCGCCGTGCCATCTCCGATCATCTCGGCGGCAGCGGTCGCCATCAGTGGCGTCGCCGTGATCATCGTCGCGTAGAGCGCGCCGGTCAGCCGATTGATCCACCGGCTGGGCGCGCGCAAGAATCCGAGGCGCAGGCCCGGCGCCAAGCTCTTCGACAAGCTGGCCACGTACACCGTGCGGTCGGGTATGGCGGCGGCGAGTGGGGTGAGGCCCGGTACGAGAAAGCCATACGTATCGTCTTCGATGAGCGTGAGATCCAGCCGGGTGACGACATCCACAAGCGCCTGTCGTCGTGCGCGCGGCATGACGGTGCCGGTCGGATTCTGAATCGACGGCATCGCATAGACCACACGGGCACCTGAACGGCGCGCCGCGGCGTCGAGCGCATCGGGCACGATCCCGTGTTGATCGATGGCAACGCCGCGCATCTCGAGATGGAGATGACTGGCCAGTGAGGTCATGCCGGGATAGGTCAGCGATTCGGCTAGCACGACATCGCCAGGCACCGCGAGCGCCATCAAGGTGACGGCAAGCGCATGCTGGGCGCCGGCCGTGACGATGATCTCATCGGCCTCGCAGGCGAGCCCCGCGGCGGCCAACCAGACGACCCCCGCGGCGCGATGCTCCGACTGACCGGTGCACGGCTGGTAGTTCAACAGACGCTCGGCATCGCCGCGCGACGCCGAGGCCGCGATGTGCGCGCTGATCTCGCGGGCGTGCGCGTGCGGGAGCACGGTGTTGACCGAGAGGTCGAGCAAGCCGGCGTCGCGATGGCGATGGGCGGGAGCGAACGCTGGCTGGCGGATGTAGGTGCCGCGCCCGACTTCACCCGACACGAGGCCACGTCGCGCCGCCTCGGCATACCCGCGCGTGACCGTGGTCACCGTCACGCCTAGCGCGTCGGCCAGATCGCGCTGCGGTGGCAATCGATCCCCTGGCGCCAATCGCCCAGCCTGGATGTCGTCGGCGATGCTCGTCGCCAGTGCGAGATACACCGGCTGTGCGCCGCGAAGCCGGGGCGTCCAACTCATTGTATGCATACAATAAAACTATTGACTGCATTCATTCAAGCGTCAGAATAATATTGATGGGTGCGAGAGGTACGCCGGTACGTAGGTGCGACCTGCGACGGGTGCACGGGTATGTCGGTGCCATGTGCGACAGGTGCTTGGCTGCGGGTGACTCGCGGGTAAGTTTGGGGGGCACGCCAGGGTGCGAGCCACTCGGTGCCCCGCACCCACGTACCTAAGCAGCTGTCGCACCCATCGCACCTGGCCATCGCACCCACCCTGCATTCCCATGATTGTTACGCTGTTTCGCTCGCGACTCACGAGCCAGGCTGGCGAGGACTACCGGGTCACGTCGGCCGAGATGCTGTCGCGAACGAAGACCTATCCGGGCTTCGTCGCCATGAAGAGCTTTACGGCCGACGATGGCGAGCGATTGACGGTGATGTGGTGGGAGAGCGAGGACCTAGAGGCGCATACGGAAGAGGTGCGATAGGTGCGACGGGTACGCAGGTACTTGGGTGCGAGGTGCAAACGGGGCCCGGGTGCGGATGCGTCGCACCTGAGGCACCCGCACCTAAGCACCTGTCGCACCGAAGCACCCGCCACATGAACCTCTTGCACGCGCTCGATGAGCTCGGCCACGAACAAGTGACGGTGTGTCGCGACTCCGCGGCCAACTACCTGGGGATCATCGCCCTGCACAGCACGGCGCTCGGACCTGCGGTCGGCGGCACGCGACTGTGGCATTACCCGTCGTTCGACGCGGCGTTGACCGACGTGCTTCGCCTCTCGCGCGCGATGACTTACAAGAACGCCCTCGCCGGGCTGCCCTTTGGCGGCGGTAAGGGCGTCCTCATGACTCCCGCGCCCGCCGCGCCACCGGCCGGGCCGGCCCGGGAGACGTTGTTTCGCGCGCACGGCCGTTTTGTCGAGCGACTACACGGCCTGTACATCGCCGGCGAGGACGTGGGGACGACGCCGGCCGACATGGCCATGGTGGCGGAAGAGACACGTCACGTGGCGGGATTGACGACGGGCGTTGGCGACCCTGCGCCGTTCACGGCCCGTGGCGTCTGTCGTGCGATGCAAGCGGTCGCGTCCGTGCTCTGGGGCCGCGACGATCTCGAAGGGCGGACCGTCGCCATCCAAGGCCTCGGCAGCGTGGGCACGCACCTGGCCGAGGCGCTCGCCGCCCGTGGTGCGCGTCTGCTCGTCTCGGATCTGGATCCCACGCGGGTCGACCACGTCGTCTCCGAGCTTCGTGCCGTGGCCATTGCGCCAGCCAACGTGGTGGACGTGCCGGTGGACATCTTCGCACCGTGCGCACTCGGCGGCGTGCTCGATGATGAGACGGTCCCGCGCCTGCGCGCCCAAGCCGTCGTCGGTGCCGCCAACAACCAACTGCTCGAGCCGCGCCACGGCGATGCGCTGGCGGCCCGCGAGATTCTCTACATTCCGGATTACGCTGCCAACGCGGGGGGCGTCATCAGCGGAAGTGTGGATATCGCCGGCTGGGACCGCGGAAAGATGGAGGCGGCCATCGACCGCATCTACGACACGGTCCTGGAAATCTGTTCGAAGGCCCGCGCCGCGCACACGACACCGGCGCGCGCCGCCGACCGCATGGTCGAGGACAGGATCGCGCAAGCACGGCAACGCTAGCCCACGCCCCTTCAGCCTCGGGCGCTTCTCTTATAAGCTGAAGACGCATGGCGGCTCCTGCGACTTTCTCCGACGAGACTGCGATGACCACGGCACGGACCGAGCTCGATGCCTGGGTGCGCGAGCTGATGGGCTGGCATTTCAACCCAGACACCGGGTGTCCGTTTTGGCTCGATTGGGCAGCTCGGGCAGGCTGGGATCCGCGCATCGAGGTGCGTGCGTACGACGATCTCGACAAGTTCGGTTCGTTTCAGGACGAATGGCTGCGGGGCGGCCCCATTCGACGCTGGGTGCCGCGAGGTTTCGCCACGCGTCCCGTTTACACCTTCGAGACCGGTGGCAGCACGGGTGTGCCCAAGTCGCGCGTCAACATCACCGACTTTCGCACCGACTACGAGCTCTTCAGCCGAACGCTGCCCGACCAATTCTTTCCGCCGGGCTCCGACTGGCTGCACGTCGGCCCGAGCGGCCCGCGTCGTCTGCGCCTCGCCATCGAGCACCTCGCCCAGTATCGCGGTGGCATCTGCTTCATGGTCGATCTCGATCCGCGTTGGGTCATCAAGCTGATCAAGTGGGGCGAGATCGAGATGGTCGACGCGTACAAGCGTCACGTCATCGACCAGGCGCTGATCTTGATCAAGGCGCACGATTCCATCCGGTGCCTGTTCACGACGCCCAAGCTGCTCGAGGCGCTGTGCGAAAAGATGTCGCTCAAGAAAGCGGGAATTACCGGCGTGTTCTGCGGCGGCACCGAGATGACGCCGCAGTTCCACCGCTTCGCCGTCGAAGAGCTGATGGAGGGCGGCTACTTTGCGCCCACCTACGGCAACACGCTGATGGGCCTGGCGGCGCACAAACCGCCGACCCCGGAAGACGACTGGGCGATCATCTACTATCCGCCGCTTCCGCGTGCCGCGATCGAAGTGGTCGATCCGGACGAGCCGACGAAGGTGGTCGACTACGGAGAGACCGGACGCGTACGCCTCACCACGCTGACCAAGGAGTTCTTCATGCCGCGGTTTCTCGAGCGCGACGAAGCCGAGCGGGAGCGGCCGTGCGCGCAGTACCCGTGGGACGGCGTGCGCAATGTGCGCCCGTTCTCGCGATTTGCCAAAGCGGTCGTGGAAGGCGTGTACTGAATCCGATGCTGCACCTACCCATCCTCCGCTGGGGCACGCCCTATCGAAGCGTCGACCGCGCCATGGTCCCGCACTTTCTGTCAGGCGAGCCGTTTGCCGAGGTGAGTCAGGCCAACGTCGGCCTCATCCGCCGCGATCTGGCGCGGCAGGCGGATGCCCGGGCGCGGCTCGCAAGCTACCCCGTGCACGAGTTGATCGCGACGGCGCGGCGCGCCGCCGAGCATTTCATGCACGACACGCTCCCGCTCGATCCCGAGAAGGACGCCGTGCAGACGCCGCAGGACTACGTCGAGCAAGTGTCGGCGACGACCGGGATGCCGTGGGCCAATGTGCGCCGCAACATGACAAAAGTACATGGTGTCCTCACTCGTGTGGAGGACGTGCTCCGCGGCCTGACACGTGGGCTCGACCTCGGACTGCTCGATGAGGGCATCGGCGAAGGCTCGGGGAGCCTGCTCTCGTTTTTTCCTCGCGGTGAGGCGCTCGGTGTGGTGCTGCCGAGTAACTCGCCCGGTGTGCACTCGCTCTGGGCTCCGGCAACCGTACTGAAGATGCCGCTCGTCCTCAAACCGGGGAGCGCCGAACCGTGGACGCCGCTGCGCATGATTCAGGCGTGGCGCCGCGCCGGCGCACCGGCCGAGGCGTTTGGCTACTATCCGGCGGACCATGCAGGGGGGGCCGAGATTCTGCGCGGCTGCGGCCGCGGCATGGTGTTCGGCGATGTCAGCGTGACGAAGCGGTGGACAAGCGACCCACGGATCGAAGTGCACGGGCCAGGTTGGAGCAAGGTCACCATCGGACCGGACGCCGTCGACGACTGGGAGACGCACCTCGACATCATCGTCGAATCCATCGTCAATAACGGCGGCCGGTCGTGCGTCAATGCGTCCGGCGTTTGGGTGACTGCGCACGCGGATGCCATTGCCGATGCGCTCGCCGAGCGTTTGGCGCGGGTCGGGCCACGCGCGGTGAGCGATCCCGACGCCGTGCTGGCGCCGTTCGCCGACCCCGGCGTGGCGCGACGGATCTCGGCCGCGATCGACGCCGACTTGGCGGAGGAGGGCGCGCGAGACGTGTCGGCAAGCCGTCGCGGCAGCAGTCGCGTCGCCGAGGCGCACGGCGGCACCTATCTGCTTCCGACGATCGTGCGCTGCGGTGCCGATCATCCGCTGGCGAACCGCGAATTCCTGTTCCCATTCGCAAGCGTCGTCGAGGTTCCGGCCCACGAGCTGCCGGATCGAATGGGATCGACGTTGGTGCTGACGTGCATCTCGAACGACGCGGCGTTTCGCGCTCGCTGCCTGAGGTCGCCGCTGGTCGATCGCCTGAATTTCGGTGCCATCCCGACGACGCAGATCGGCTGGGACCAGCCGCACGAAGGCAACCTCTTCGATCATCTGTACGCTCGCCGCGCCATACAGCGGCTCGCATGATCCAACCGCGTTGCTCTCAAGAGTCATGAGGGCAACCCGGTTGGTTAGCTTGCTCTCGAGAGCCATGAGAGCGACCCGGTTGGTTAGCTCATGATGCGCATCCTGTCTCTCACCGCCGGGGCCGCGCAGATGTACTGCGGCAGTTGCTTGCGCGACAACGCGCTAGCGGCGGCGCTGATGGCGCGCGGCGAGGATGTCACGCTGCTTCCCTTCTACCTTGTGGGATGCGCCCAAGGTGATCAAGGCGCTGGCGGGTGGCGCGATTGCCGTCCACCCGGCGACGCTCGGCGCACTGACCGTCTCGACGCTCGAAGGCGAGCGTGGATATCAACGCAAAGAGATCGAGAAGTTGCTCGCCTTTCTCGCCGACGAGCCGCAGCCCGATGTCGTGAACATCCCGTATACGCTGCTCATCGCGCTGGCGGCGCCGATCAAGCGGATCCTCGGCTGCCCGGTGGTCGTCACCCTGCAAGGCGAAGACTTGTTCCTCGAGGGACTACCGGAACGGTACCGCCTGCGCGCTCTCGAGCTGATCAAGGCGCAAACGGCTGACGTGGATTTGTTCATCGCCGTCAGCCACTACTATGCCGACTTCATGAAGAGCTATCTCTCGATCCCGCCGGAGAAGATGCGTGTGGCGCCGCTCGGCATCACTCTCGAGGACATCCCGGAGGCCGCTCCCCTGAAACGCAACCCGTTCACGATCGGGTTTCTGGCGCGCATCGCGCCGGAGAAGGGCCTGCACGTGCTGGCCGACGCGTACATTCTCCTGAGAAAGGAGCGAGACCTTCCACCATCGCGGCTGTATGCGGCGGGATACCTCCCGCCCGAGCATCGAAGGTATCTGCAGCGGATCGAGCGCACGCTCGAAGCGGCGGGCCTCGAGAACGAATTCGTGTATGCCGGTGCGCTCGATCGCCGCGCGAAGTTCGCGTTTCTCCAGGGTCTCGACGCGTTTTCCGTGCCCAGCCCGTATCACGAGCCCAAAGGACTGTACCTCCTCGAGGCGATGGCCGCGGGTGTGCCTGTCGTCCAGCCGCTGCACGGCGCGTTTCCCGAGATCATCGGCCGCACGGGCGGAGGACTGCTCGCCGCGTCGAACGCGCCCGGTGCGATCGCCGACAAGCTGATGCAGCTCTGGCAGCACCCCGATCGCGCGACCGACATGGGTCGACGCGGCCGCGAGGGCGTGAATGCGCACTACAGCATCGGTCACATGGCCGACGCCGTATTGCGGATCTACGCGGAAGCTGACGCTGAATGGAGGCGCACCGGTTCGACGAGCACGATCTACACCCCCGCGCACTCGAATTGACGACGCCCGGCCTCACGGCTTGCCCTCGGCGGCCCTGAAGGCGTGCGTCTACGTCAACATCGGCGTCGTTGTTTGCTCTGGTGACGTGGCCGGGCTCGTGTCCGGGGCCATATCGATCGCGGCGCGCAGGAATCGCGCGCACCTCGTTATACGATCGCCTCGTGCTCGAAGCGTCATCGCTCACCAAGGAGTACGCGACCGCGGCGGGTTTGCTGCGCGTGCTGGACAGCGTCTCGTTCACCTTGCAACCTGGTGAAGCCGCGGCAGTGATGGGCCCTTCGGGCTCAGGCAAGAGCACGTTGCTCTATGCCATCGGCGGCCTGGAGCCGCCGACGAGCGGTGTGGTCCGACTCGGCGGGCGCAATCCCTACGAGCTCGACCCGAGGGGCCTCGCCACGTTTCGTAACCAGGACATCGGTTTCGTCTTCCAGGACCACTGCCTGCTCCCACAATGCACGGTGCTCGAGAACGTGCTGATCCCGACACTGGTCGGCGACGCCGACGAGACAGCCCCGCGTCGCGGGCGCGAGCTCCTGGAGCAGGTCGGCCTCAGCACGCGCCTCGATCATCGCCCGTCGCAGCTCTCCGGCGGCGAACGTCAGCGCGCCGCTCTTGCGCGTGCGTTGATTCGTCGCCCTGCCCTGATCCTGTGTGACGAGCCCACCGGTAATCTGGATGCGGATACAGCGGCTACGGTGATGTCGGTGCTCGTCGACCTCCAGAGCCGCCACAACACGATCACGATCGTCGTCACCCACAGCGAGCGGGTGGCGGAACGCTTCGCCAAGCGCTGGGTGATGAAGCGCGGCCGCCTCAGCGTTGATTCGTGAACTGCGGCAATCTGTAGTCATGCCGTCTCTCCTGCGATCGTCCTTGCGGCATTACTGGCCCACTCACCTGATGGTTCTCGTGGGCGTATCGGTGGCCGTAGCCGTGCTGTCGGGAGCGCTGCTGGTGGGACATTCTGTGCGCATCAGCCTTCGCGAGTTGGCGGTGGGCCGACTGGGCGCGACCGATCTCGTCCTCTCGAGCGCGGGCTTCGTGCGGGAGGACTTCGCCAATCGCCTGGGTCAGGCGTCGATGTTTCCCGCCTCGTTCCAGTCCGTGGCGCCCCTGATTGCGTTGAGCGGCGCCGTTACGCACGAAGCGAGCGGACGCACAGCCGCCAAAGTACAGGTCTTCGGCGTCGACGACCGCTTCAGCCGCTTTCATGGCGTCGACAGCGTGACGCCGACGGACCGGCAGGCGTTCCTCAGCCCCGGGCTGGCCGCCGAGCTCGGCGCACTCGCGAGCGACAGCGTCGTGCTGCGCCTGGCCAAGCCCACCGACATTCCTCTGGGAGCGTTGCAGGGGCGGCGCGACGAGGCCGGCGAACGCATCCGACTCGAGATCCAGGGCATCGTCACCCGCTCCACGGTCGGGGAATTCTCGCTGGCGCCCGCGCAAGGGCCGGCCCTCACCATCTTCGTGCCGCTGTCGCGCCTGCAGCGCGACCTGGGCCTAGAGGGGCGGGTCAACACATTCCTCGTGAGCCGGGTGGCGAACGCTCACACCTCTGAGGCATCAATGCAGTCGCTCTCGGCGACATCGGCGACTCCATCATCTCCGTCGTCTGTAGCCCCGTTGGCCGCGATCGTCAAAAGCACTCTCGATCTCGACGATCTGGGTCTTCGCCTCCGGCCGGCGGGCAACAATGACACGTTGGTGCTCGAGAGCCGGAGCGGGCTGCTGGCGCCAGACGTGGTGGAGGTTGCGCACGCGTCCGGCCCCGAGCTCAGCGCGCAGACCGTGTCGGTGCTCAGCTACCTCGCGAATACGATCCACGCGAACGGGCACGAGATTCCCTATTCGCTTGTCGCTGCCGTGGACATGCGGGATGCCCGGTCGATGTTCGAGGATCGTCGTGACGGGCGAAGCCCGGTATCGGCTTCGCCGCCGCTTTGGCTGAACCGATGGGCCGCCGACGATCTCGGCGCGGTCCCTGGGCAGCCGGTGACGCTCACCTATTTCCTTTGGTCCGACGAACATGGATTGAGCACGGGTGACGCGACGTTCACGCTCGCCGGGGTAGTCCCGATGGAGGGGATCGGAGGCGACCGTACGCTCACGCCGGAATATCCGGGGGTCACCGACGTGGACGATGTGACGTCGTGGGATCCGCCGTTTCCGGTCGACCTGACGCGCGTACGCCGAACCGACGAGCAATACTGGGACGACTGGCGCAGCGCCCCGAAGGCCTTCATCCCGCTCGACCGCGGACAGGCACTCTGGCCCTCGCCGTTCGGGGTGGTGTCGTCGGTTCGGTTCACATGGCCGCAGGGCAGCGCGGACGGTTTTCGAGCGGCGCTCATCTCAACTCTTCTGCAGCGGATCGACCCATCCAGCGCGGGCGTCGCGGTACGAGACGCGCGAGCCGACGTGCTGGCGGCGGCCCAGGGGACGACGGATTTCGGCGAGTATTTTCTCTACTTCAGCTTCTTTCTCGTTTGCTCGGCGCTGCTCTTGACCTATCTCTTCTTCACCCTCAATCTCGAACAGCGCACGCGCGAGGTGGGACTGCTGACGGCCATCGGTTTCGCCGCGCCCGATCTTCGCCGCCACTATCTCGCGGAAGGTGCCGCGCTCGCGGGCATCGGCGCGCTCGTTGGTGTCATCGGGGCGCTGGGGTATACCGCGCTGATTCTGTACGGGCTCCGGACATGGTGGATCGGCGCGGTCGGCACACAAGCGTTGACCATGCACGTGGATCCATGGTTCGTGTTGGGCGGCGTGGGACTTGCGGGCACCGCCGCGCTGGGCGCGATCGCGTTGGGCATTCGCAGAATGCAACGTCGGAGCGCGCGCTCGCTGCTGACGGGGACCTCCTCGTCGGCGCTCGTCGATTACGAGCGATCGCGAGTGAGGCGGCGTGTGCGAGCGGCGTCTGCCGTCGCGATCGCGGGGGCAGGGTGCATTGCCTTGGGACTCGCCGACGCCGTTCCCGACGTCGCAGCGTTCTTCGGCGCCGGCGCGTGTGCTCTTGTCGCCGGCCTCTTGGCGACGTCAGCATGGCTCTGGCGTGGCACCATCGGCGGATCGTTCGCCGGAGCGCGCCCGTCTGTGCTCCGATTCGGCATACGCCAGACAGCATGGAAGCCTGGCCAGAGTGTGTCGTCGCTGGCGCTCGTGGCCTTCGCCTGCTTCGTATTGGTCTCGGTCGGGGCCTTCCGTCGCGACCTGTCCGGCGCGTCTCTGACTCGAGAGTCCGGCACCGGCGGGTTCGTGCTCATGGCCGAATCGATCGCGCCCCTGATGCACGACCCCGAAACGCCCGAAGGGCGCGACAATCTGGCGTTGCCCAACGATCCGCTGTTGACTGGACTGCGCGTGGCACGATTTCGGCTACGCCCCGGCGATGAGAGCAGTTGCCTGACGCTTTATCGTCCCAACAACCCGCGACTGATCGCGCCCGACGCCGGCTTCATCGCCGACAACCGGTTCACGTTCAGCTCGTCTCTGGCCGAGACGCCCGAGGAGCGGGCCAATCCGTGGCGCCTGCTCGCGCGTCGCTTCGACGATGGCGCGATCCCGGCAATCGTGGACCTCACGTCGCTGAGCTACGTGTTTCATCTGCAGGTGGGCGACGATTTCGTGTTTTCGCCGGGCGGCGAGTCGGCGCCCGTGCGCTTGCGTTTCGTCGCCGCGCTCGCCGACAGTGTCTTGCAATCCGAGGTGGTGATCGGCGAGGAGGCGTTTCAGCGGCTGTTCCCGCGCCACGAAGGCTACCGCATGTGGCTCATCGAGGCGCCCGCGGAACAGAGCGGCGCGCTGACGACGCTGCTCGAAGACCGGCTCTCCGATTTCGGCGTCGATCTCATCGACACGCGGCAACGACTGGCCTCCTACCATCAAGTCGAGGACACGTACCTGTCGACGTTTCAGGCCTTGGGCGGCTTGGGGTTGCTGATCGGCACCATCGGCCTCGGTGCGGTGCTGGCGCGCAACGTGCTCGAGCGCCGACGAGAGCTTGGCTTATTGGGCGCGGTCGGCTTCGAGCCGCGCCATCTGCGAACGATCGTGCTCGCCGAAAGTGGTGTGCTCGTGGTCGGCGGACTGCTGCTCGGCACCGTCGCCGCGCTGGTGGCCGTCTGGCCGGCCTTGGTCGAGCGCACACAGGCGCTGCCCTTCGCCAGCCTCGCCGCGATGTTGATGGCGGTAGCGGTGACCGGCTTTGCCTCGTCGATCGGCGCCGTCAGGCTCGTGACGGCGATGTCGGTGACGGAGGCGGTGAAGACTGAATAGGAGACGGTGCCTGGGAGAGCAGCCACGAAGACCACGAACGGTCACCAAGAGATCGAACCGGGTTGCTCTCATGTGACTCGAGAGCAACAAGATTCGCTGTCACGGTTCGTGGCCCTGGTGCTCTTCGTCGTTCGGCTTCGCTCAGGACGCCCCGAGCGTCGCTCGAGAGGTATGGCCAGCCGTTGATCTGAGGCAGAGTGTTACCGCGCATGCGAATTGATCCCATTCTGACCATCGCGTTTCTGGTTCTGATCACAGTCTTGTCTCCCCTCGCGCAATCCGTCCCGTCGTGGAATCAATGGCGTGGTGCCGGTCGCGACGGCATTGCCGCGTTCACGCCGCCGGCGGTATGGCCCGAACGGCCCATCAAGCGTTGGGAAGCATCGGTCGGTCTGGGGCATGCGTCGCCGGTCGTTGCGGACGGACGCGTCTACGTTCACACGCGGCAGCAGGAGCGCGAAGTCGTCTCGGCGTTCGACCTCGCCTCGGGCAAGCCGCTCTGGCAAGACGGCTATGCCGCGCCCTATCAGATGAACTCGGCCGCGCGCGCGCATGGGCCGGGTCCGAAGTCGACGCCGGTCGTCGCCGACGGGCGCCTCTTCACATTGGGCATCAGCGGCATCCTCTCGGCGTACGAGGCCACGACGGGCAAACGGCTCTGGCGCGCCGATGCTCCCGCGACACCACCGGAGTTCGGCACCGCGATGTCTCCGGTGGTCGACGGCACGCATCTCATTGCGCACGTCGGCGGTGCCAACAAGGGGGCGCTGACGGCGTTCGACACCGCAACAGGGAAAATCGCATGGCAGTGGCCCGGCGATGGTCCCGGCTACGCCGCTCCCCACGCGGCAACTCGTGGAGCGCCGAGCCGGTGTGGAAGAACGAGCAGGTCTCGATGTACATGAGCACAGCGGCGGCCGACGACTCGGCGATTTTTGGCTTCGGGCATCGTAACCGCGGCCAGTTCTTCGCCCTCGATCGCGCGACGGGCAAGACGCTGTGGACGACTCCCGGACGCGAGGGCGAGAACGCGTCCATCGTGCGTGCGGGATCGCTGCTGTTGCTCTTGACCACCAATGCTGAGCTGATTGTGGCGCGCGCGAATGCCGTGGCCTACCAAGAGGTGCGCCGCTACACCGTCGCCGACTCCCCCATCTGGGCGCACCCCGCTGTCGTCGGGAACCAGGTTCTCGTAAAAGATCTGGAGAAGCTCGCGCTGTGGGCGTTCTGAAGCACGGCCGTGGGACCCGCCGACGGCTGGGCACAACGAGTAAGCACCTGGGCCTGCGGTATCGTATCGAATAGCACCTCGAGGAACCTTCATGCGACGACTATTGATTGCGCTCATCCTCACGGCCTGTGCCGGCGTCACCTCGTCGGCGAACTGGCCCAATTGGCGCGGGCCCTCGTCCGACGGCGTCAGCCCTGAGCGAAATCTGCCCGTCAAGTGGAGTCCGTCCGAGAACATCGCCTGGAAGCTGGAACTGCCGCAGTGGAGCGGGGCGACGCCGGTCATCTGGGGCGACACCATCCTGTTGAACGTGGCCGAGGCAGACGGCGATCAGCTCTCGCTGTGGGCCGTCACCCGCAACGGCGGTCAGGTGCTCTGGAAGAAGCCGCTCAGCAAGGGCAACAACAAGCAGCGGAAGCAGAACATGTCGTCGCCGTCGCCGGTCACCGACGGCACGACCATCTGGGTCATGACCGGCACCGGGATCCTGAAGGCCTTCGACTTCAAGGGAACCGAGATCTGGATGCGCGACATCCAGAAGGACTACGGAACATTCGGCCTCAACTGGGGCTACGCCAACTCGCCGATGTTGATCGACGGCGACCTGATCGTCCCCGTGCTGCACGGGATGAAGACCGACGATCCCTCCTATCTGCTGCGCATCGACGGAGCGACTGGCAAGACCGAGTGGCGCGTGGAACGCCCGACGAAAGCGATCCGGGAGTCGCCGGACGCCTACATCACGCCTGCGCTGGTCCAGAGCAGCACCAGCAGGGAAATCGTGATCACGGGCGGCGACGTCGTCACCGGCCACGACGTCGCCAGCGGCAAGGAGCTCTGGCGCGCCGACGGATTGAACCCCCAGAACGACCCGTCGTACCGGATCGTCGCCTCACCCGTCACGCACGAGGAGATCATCATCGCGCCGACGCGTGAGCGACCCTTACTGGTGCTCAAGGCGGGCGGACGAGGCGACGTCACCACGTCGCACAAGCTGTGGGAATTCAACAACGGTCCGGACGTGCCGACGCCGGTCACCGATGGCACGTATCTCTATGTGATCACCGATCGAGGAGTGGTCTACTGTCTCGACCTGAAGAGTGGCAAGAACGTTTACGGGCCCACCCGCTTGACACCGGGCACCTACAGCGCGTCCCCGGTGCTCGCCGACGGCAAGATCTACATCACCAGCGAAGACGGCGTGACAAGCGTCTTCAAAGCGGGTCCCACCTTCGCGCTCCTGGCCGAGAACAAGATGGATGACTACACGCTCTCCTCGGTCGCCATCAAGGACGGTCAAATTTTTCTGCGCACCGCTGGTTGGCTGTGGGCCATTGGGGACAAGGCGGGTACCGAGCCCTGAAATTGATGATCGGGTGTTTGGTTGATTTGGTGATCAAGTTGCCATTTATCGAGTGGGTGATTTGGTGAGGCATGTGGGATTCGTGATCTACCGCTGATCGGTCCTCTTGGTCACAAATAGCTCACGAATCAACAATGCTTCACCAGATCCAAAAAATCCCAAACTCAGCCAATTAATCATCCAATCCCAATCAGCCAATCCCCCATTTCAGGACTGCGGTCTGTAGTACAGCACCATGCCGGCACCGACGGCCGCGAGCAGAAAGCCCAGATAGAGCATGGGGTGGAGCGGCGTCCTGGGTGGGTGGATGATGGCGGTCGAGATGACGTTCACGAGCGGGGCGCCGCCGAAGACGAGCGGCATCACGTAGAGGGGCGAGGCGCCGGCGCGAAACGCGTAGATGATGCAGACGGCGCCCAGTGCGCCGAGGGCGCCCGCGGCGGTCGCGGTGATCGTTCCCGCAGCGTTGAAGTTGCGCAGCTCACCCTGTGAGAGCAGCCCGCCGATGGGCACGAAGACCGCGATCAGGACGTACGCCACGCCCACGCACAGCAGCGCGCGCAGCGGATTGCCCAGCGTCACCTGACCTCTGTGCAGCATGACCCCGTAGAGCCCCCAGGACAGGACGGCTCCGCCGACGTAGACGATCCAGGACATGGCGATAGGCTCCTTGACGAAAACGAAACCGGGTTTCGTTTCCCGGCACTAGTTGCTCTCTCGATTCGCGAGAGCAACCAGGTTGCTTCTAGGGGGGAACGACGCCGCCGACCTGACCCGGCAGCGCGTTGCGCTCGTAAGCGCCGATGTCGCACCGCCCCACTCCGGGACCGACTCCACGGACCCGGAAGCGCTGATCCGTCCGCCCGCAGCGGTTGAGGAGTCCGTTGGGGGTCGCCGGGTTGCCGGCGTTGAGCGCCAC
>JAIVJN010000324.1 GCA_020200025.1 Acidobacteriota bacterium
ACGTGCCCGCTGCGCGCAACTTGCTGTGCCGATGTCCGTACGCGAAGTACAGCACGATGCCACGGAGGTTCCGTGTGGAACGTGTGCACCTTCGGGCCGTTCCGCTTCGACCCCGCCGATGGCCCGCGCCGGGGCAATGTCGAAGCGCTCCTGCCCCCACGTGCGCTAGCAGTTCTGGCGGTCCCCGTCTCGCGGCCGGGCACCCTGCGCTCATCACCCGCGCGACACGAGCTGCGCATGGTCGTGGAGTGGTTCGCCGAGTTGCGCCGGCTCGTGCGATTGCCGGTGTGATCCAGCTCGCCACGCTCGACGACGCTCGTGTACGCGAGTATCAGGCGACCGCGAGGCCGGAGGCGCTCCGTGCCGCGGGCCTCTTCGTCGCCGAGGGACGCCTCGTCGTCCAGCGACTCCTCGAATCCCATCGCTTCGTGATCCGCTCGGTGCTCGTGACCCATGCCGCGCTCGACAGCTTACGGGCGCTGCTCGACGCACACGCGCCGTCCGTTCCCGTCTATGTGATCGGGCAAGATCAGATGAATGCGGTGGTGGGCTTCGACATCCACCGAGGATGCCTCGCGCTTGCCGAACGCCCCTTGACGCTCGTCTTCGATGCCCTCTCGCTCTCGTCGATGTGTCGCATCGTCGTGCTCGAGGGCGTGAGCAACCCCGATAACGTCGGGGGAGTCTTCCGCAACGCGGCGGCGTTCGATGTCGACCTGGTCGTGCTTGGCCCCAACTGCGGCGACCCGCTCTATCGCAAGGCGATTCGCACGTCGATGGCTTCGTCGTTGCTCGTCCCGTTTGCCGCCGCCCGGCAATGGCCGGGTGCCATCGGCCAGCTTGCCGCCGCGGGATTTCAGACCGTCGCCTTGACGCCCTCACCCGATGCCGTCTCGCTGAGGCACGTGTCGCTGGGGCCTCGCACGGCTCTGCTCCTGGGCTCGGAGGCCGAGGGATTGTCGCCGAAGGCGCTGGCAGCAGCCAGCGTGCGCACCCGAATCGCGATGGGCGGCCGCATCGACTCGTTGAATGTCGCGACCGCTGCGGCGGTCGCGCTCTACCAGCTTGCCTCCGCGTCCGATCGATGACACCTGTTGCACGCGTGATCGACTTCGTCTACGACCGTTTGCAGATCGAGAGCGAGTGGGCCGTGCGCGACAGCAACGGCTTCACGTGGTGGCCGGGCCCGCTTGCCTTGCGCGTGTGGGCAGGCCCGGGCCGCGAGGTGCAAGGGGTCGAGATGACGCCCGTGCACATCGAAAGCGCGTTGTTGACTGGCGTTGACGCCACGGAGAGCACGCTGGCGCAACTTGCCGGCATCAATCGTTTGGCGACGCTCAGCGCCTACCAGTGGACCCCCGAGGAGCGCGTGCTGCGCTTGCGCGCGTCGGTCAGCGTCACGGAAGACAACTGGCCGCTCGCTCGGCTGCTCGCGCTGCACGCGGCGGCCATCCAGGCGGCCGATGCGCATGCCGAGGCCGAGCCGCTCGCCGACGTCTTCGGCGGAACGCTGGCGAAGAAGGTGGCGCCAAAGGGAGGCGTCCGGACCGAGGTCGACGCGATGTTGGATGTGATCAGCCTCTATCGTCAGCGCGGGGAACACGGGTCGCCGTGGAGCGCGGACGAGATCGCCGGGCTCGTCCATCTCGATCCCCGCCCCTGGTTGCGCGCCTCGAGCGAGGAGCGGCGCGTCGAGGCCGTGCTGCCATGGGATGGGCGCCAGGGGGCGCATCTGCAGATAGACGGCGCGTTTCTCCATCCCGCTCTGGGCAGCGGCTTGCTGATTCGCTTGCAAGTGCCCGCCGAGCCCCGCCCGGACGTCGTGCAGCGTCTCAACGTCGCGGAGCTCGCCGAGCCCGATGCGCATCAACTGGGCGCGTGGGCACTCGAGGAGGACCTGGGAGTGCTGTTCAGCACGTTCGTGCCCGCGGGCGCGTATGCACCAAACCTGGCCCGTTCGCTCGTGTATCACGCGGCCGCGCGCAGTGACTGGGCGAGAGCGACGCTCGGGGAGTGAAGGGAACCTAGTGCAGAGCCCAGGAGTGCAGAGTCAGTGCAAAGTGCAATGTCGCTCACAAGGCCGCGCAGCGTGTTCGGAACGGTGAGCCTCAGTCGTCCGTGTGCCAATCAAGCGACCGTGTGACGGCCTTTTTCCAGCCCGCATAGAGGCGCTCGCGCTCGGCATGCGCCATCGCGGGCGCGAATTCGCGGTCGAGGGCCCAGTTCCGGCGCACATCGTCCAATCCCTGCCAGTAGCCGACGGCGAGCCCGGCGAGATACGCGGCGCCGAGCGCTGTCGTCTCGCGCACAACGGGACGACGGACGGGAACGCCGAGCATGTCGGCCTGGAACTGGAGCAGCAGCCCGTTGGCCGCCGCGCCGCCATCGACTTTGAGCGAGGTCAACTCGATGCCCGCCTCGTTCTGCATCGCCTCGAGGACATCACGTGTTTGATAGGCCATGGCGTCGACCGCCGCGCGCGCGACATGCGCTACGCCTGAATTCCGCGTCAAGCCGACGATGATGCCACGTGCACGCGGATCCCAATGAGGAGCGCCGAGCCCGACGAAAGCGGGTACGAGATAGACACCGTCGGTATCGGGCACCTCCGCCATCAGCTTCTCGACATCCGAGGACGCTTCGATCGCCTTCAAGCCGTCGCGCAGCCACTGCACCGCGGCGCCGGCGATGAACACCGCCCCCTCGAGCGCATAGGTCGTGTGGTCGCCAAGACGCCAGGCCACGGTGGTCAGGAGCCCCTTGCGCGAGGGCACAGGTGAATCGCCCGTGTTGAGCAGCATGAAGCAGCCGGTGCCGTAGGTGTTCTTGGCCGATCCGGGATCGAAGCACGCCTGACCGAAGAGCGCCGCCTGCTGATCGCCGGCGGCGCCGGCGATCGGGATCGCCGCGCCGAACACGGAGCTATCGGTTTCGCCGTACACCTCGCTGCAGCCGCGGATGTCGGGCAGCATGGCGCGGGGCACGTCGAGCAGGCGCAGCAGCTCGGCGTCCCAATCGAGCGTGTGAATGTTGAACAGCAACGTGCGGCTCGCATTGCTGACGTCGGTCACGTGACAGCGGCCGCTCGTCAGCCGCCAGATGAGAAACGTCTCGACGGTCCCGAAGAGCACCTCGCCGCGGGCGGCACGGGCGCGCAGCCCGTCGGACGAGTCGAGTAGATGTTTGATCTTCGTGCCGGAAAAATACGGATCGAGGACGAGGCCCGTCTTTTGCCGGAAGACGCTCTCGTGTCCTGCGCCTTTCAAGCGATCACAAATAGGCGCAGAGATGCGACTCTGCCAGACGATGGCGTTGGCGATCGGCTGGCCCGTCAGGCGATCCCACAGGATGGTGGTCTCCCGTTGATTCGTGACGCCGATCGCCGCGAGATCGGCCGGACCAATCTGAGCATCGGCCAACGCCCGCCGCGCCGTGGCGAGCTGCGAGCTCCAGATCGTCTCCGGATCGTGCTCGACGTGTCCAGGCGTCGGGAAAATCTGCGGCACCTCTTCTTGCGCCATCGACACCATATGCCCGGAGCGATCGAACACGATCGCCCGGCTCGACGTCGTCCCTTGGTCGAGCGCAAGAACGTATCGACTCATATCACCTCTGTCCGAAACGAACCCGGTTTCGTTTCGCTTCCCTTAGAGCACCACGGGCTCGTTCGGATGATGCCTGGTCACGAAGAGGTCGTAAAGCGCCAGCCCGATGGGGGCGCCGACGATGGGTCCGAGGATGGGCACCCACCACCAACCGTTGCCTGCGGTGAAGACGCCCGGACCCCAACCAGCCACGGCGGTAAACAGCCGAGGTCCGAGATCGCGGGCCGGGTTGATCGCGTAACCAGCGTTGAACCCGAACGCGACGCCGATCGCGACGACCAGCCCGCCGATCAAGAGGGGCACCGCCCACACCGGCGGCGCGAGGTTGCGAACGTCGGTAATCGCCAGCACCCCCACCATCAAGAGCGCGGTGCCGACGATTTGATCGAGCAGGCCGCCGACCAGGGACAAATGCGGCGACGGGTAGGTGGCGAATATGCCCGCCGTTCCCAGCTCACCGGAGACGTGGCGCACGCCGGCATCGAAAGCCGTGAACGCCTCTCGATAGGTCAGATACACCAGCGCAGACGCGACGAACGCGCCCGACACTTGCGCCGCGATGTACGGACCGGCCTTCGCCCATGAGAACCCGCGGCCGACCGCCAGCGCCAGCGTCACCGCCGGATTGAGGTGCGCGCCCGATACGCCCGCCGCGGTGTAAATGCCGAGCGTGACAGCGAGTCCCCACCCGAGATTGATGGCGAGATACGACCCGTTGGCATTGCGGCTCAACACTGTTTGAGCCACTACGCCGACGCCGAAGGCGATCAGAATGAAGGTGCCGAAAAACTCCGCCGCCGCTTCCCGCGCCGTCCCGCGCAGCATCCAGGGCCTCCTTGCGGCGGTGGAGCCAGTAGGCTGGCAGGGTCCGTGCAAGGGCACCTTTGACCAGCCCTACCCCGCCTGACGCGCCCAACCATCCCCATCAGCCGCGTCTCAATTGCGACGCGGATTATAGTCGCTCTAGGCAGCGCACCCGCACGGGTCCTGCCCTTTGCACTCTACACTTTTGCACTTGCACTTACTCTGAACTCTGCAGTCTGAACGTCTGCACTCACTCTGAACTCGCACTCTGAACTCTGCACTTCATTTGACCGTGAACACCAGAATGTGCTGCCACGGCAGCCCGCCGATGACGCGGTCGAACACGTAGCCGTCGGCCGTCAGCTCGCGGCGCACTTCGTCGACCGTCATCTTGTGCTCCTGGCGAATGGGCACCTTCGGATCCTCCTTGCGGAACTCCAAGAGCACGAGACGGCCGTCTGGCTTCAAGGCCGTTCGCAGTCGACGCATGAACGTTTGCGGCGACTCCAGTTCGTGGTACACGTCGACCATCAGGATCAAGTCCAGCGCGCCCGCCGGTAGGCCGGGATCCTCCGCCGAGCCCAGGATGGTCGTGACGTGGCGGACACTCGCGGCGGCTACCCGTCGCTCGATGAGATCGAGCATGCCGCGTTGCACATCGGTAGCAAAAACCCGTCCTGACGGGCCGACCTTCACCGCGAGTCGCATCGTGTAGTACCCCGACCCCGCGCCCACATCGGCCACGACCATACCGGGACGAATGGCCAGCGCCTCGATCGCCTTGGTCGGCTCTTCTTCCGCCTCGCGTTCGGACCGATCCAGCCATCGATGCCCTTCGACGCTCATCACCGGCGCGATGACACGTCCGGTGACCGGGTGGCGCGACTGCGCCATCACGACCGTGCCCATCGCGAGGACGAGCATCAACACAGATCGCATCCTGTCCATGTTCGCGGTCCTCTTCTCACTCGGTCGCGGGCGGATGGAAGCCCCGTGAGTTCCGTGTGGCGCACTACAATGAAGGCCGTCGATCGCCAATGACCCACACGACGCGGCTCGCGCGGCCGCAGGACGCCGCCATCGCCCGAATCTTCAACGAAGGCATCACGGATCGTAGCGCGACTTTCGAGACCCGCGAGCGAACCGCCGGCTCGCGCGTCTTCGTCCAGCACACCGGCAGCAGCGGGTTCCTGGCCTCGGCCGGTTTCCGCGAGGTCGACTGATCCGTTCGCGTACGGACATGGCTCGCCCGGTTCCGCAGATCATCTCGCTTGTCGCCGTCCTCCTCGGCACGGCGCTCTTCGCCGCGACGCTGCTGTTCATCGATCGCGAGGAGACGCTCGAGACCCTGGCGCGGTTGGGGCTGGCGCTGCCTCTCGTGCTGGCGCCCAGTGTCTGCTGGCACCTCTTTCGGACGCTCGGTTGGTATCTATCCTTCCCGACCACCGGACGGCCCGGTTTCTGGCGCGTGTTCCGTGTCCGCCTCGCCGCCGACGCCGTGGCCTACTTCACGATTCGCGGCGTCGCCAGCGAGCCTTTGCGCGTCGTCCTGCTGCTCGATCGCGTGCCGGCGACCGTGTCGGCCGCGGCCACCGTACTCGAGCGCACGATGATGGGGATCCTGAGCGCCGTGCTGGTCGGGGCCTGCGCCGCTGTCGCGATGCACTCGGACCTCCTGCCGGACGGTTGGCAGCGCGTCTTTCGCGGCATCGCGATCGCGGCCGTCGTTCTGCTCGCGCTGTCGCTCTTGCTCGTGCTGCGCAGCGGGCGCTACCTCGGCCCGCTCTTCGAGCGCGTGCATAGGCACACCGGCTGGCGCTGGGCGTCGGGCCGCGCCGTACGATTCGTCAGTGAGGTCGAAGCCATCGTTCTCCATCTGGTACGTCAAGGCGCTCGGACTGAGCGGCGCCGGTTCGCTGGCCCTCGCGCGACGGGTCCGCTCACTAATCTGGGCGGGTCTCGGTCTGGCGCTCTATCCGCGCGACACGTGGCGAGCCCCCAAGGAGCAGCATCCGTGACGCTGGCGGAGGCGCTGTCGGCGGTTCAAGACTGGGCCAGCGGCCTGGGCGGCATCGGTCTCTTCGTCATCGCCGCGCTGGATTCCTCATTTCTGTCGTTCCCCCAGGTCAACGACCTGCTCGTGCTGTATCTGAGCACGCAACATCCAGAACGCATGCCCTACTACGCCGGCATGACGACCGCGGGCTCGCTCGTCGGCTGTTTCGCCCTCTACGTCGCGGCACGCACCGGCGGCGACGCGTTTCTGCGGCGGCGCGTCAAGGCGGAGCGCGTCGACCGCGGGTTGGCGCTCTTTCAGCGGCACGGCCTGATGGCTGTGGTCGTTCCGTCGTTGCTGCCGCCACCCACGCCCTTCAAGCTCTTCGTCCTCCTGGCCGGCGCCGCCAAGGTCTCACCATGGCGGTTCGGCCTGGCAATCGCCATCGGTCGCGGTCTTCGCTATTTCGGGCAGGGGGTGCTGGCGGTGTTGTACGGCGAGCGAGCGGCCGCGCTGGTGCGCACTTATGGCGCGCGCGCCGGCCTCGTGGTGGCCGCGGCGGCGCTCGCGATCGGCGTCATCTACTACTTGCGGACGCGAGGCCGGGAATCGGCGGCGGATCGTTCGGATCGAACGGACGATAATCGAAGTACTCGCGGACGTAGTTGATCGCCACCTTGCGCAAGAGCAACGCGCGACCGTTGCCGGAAAATCGGGTCTCCGCCGGCAGCCACGCCTGATTGACCCGGCGTCTGGTCATCGAGGTCTTGGCACCCTCGTTCAGTTTCGCCACCATCCCGAATCCGAACGACACATCGTCAATCGTCGTCGCCTCGAGGTGCATCACCTCGTGCTCTGTTTCGTGTACCCAGGCCTTTCCGGCGAAGACGACGGCGACGCGGGATTCGCGTGTGCGCGGCCGGGCCTGTGGCTTGGCGGCGAAGCCCACGACAATGGCTGGCTCGCCTTCCCAGGTATCCCGCCGTTCGATGCTGAACGCAAACAGCTCCACCATCTCTTTCGCCTGCGCGTGTGCCTTCGCTTCCGTCGCCGCCTGCCGCTTGCGACGAACCGCGCGCTCGTCGGGGTTCTCACGGCTGAGCCCGAGACGCCACTCGTGATAGCGTCGCCGATACGCGTCATCTTGCGCCGTCAGCTCCGCCTCGGCCACCGGCGTGCCGTCGCGTTGAATCAGGCGCCGGTACGTCATGGCCGGCTCGACCGAGGGATACACCTCATAGAGCAGCAGCGGGCCGGTGCCCATGTGTCCGAGCGGATTGAGCCTGATGTCGGTCCGTCGCTCCTTGAACGCATAGCGGTTCTGCAAGAGCTCGTTGCTCGCAAGCCGTTCGCGAGCGCGCGCGAAGAACGTCTCGGCGTCCGGCAGAGGACCCGGCTGCGCAGAGACGGATCCGCCGACGCAGGCCGCGGCCAGCAGCGCGGCGAAGACACGCATGGAATAATGATGACATCATCCCGACCTCGATGACGGCGCGGCCAATCGGCGACGTGCATGTGTGGACAATTGAGACCGACGAGTCGGCTCTGATCGATGTCTTGGCCGCCTACGACGGCCTGCTGAGCACCGAGGAGCGGTCACGAGTCGGGCGGTTCAGACAGCCGGCCGATCGCGTGCGGTTCGTGCTCGGGCGTGCGCTGGCCCGTACGATGCTTTCGTCGTTGGCCCCGCTCGACCGGCGCGCGTGGCGCTTCCGCATCACGGCTCACGGCCAGCCCGAGCTGGACATGACGGGCGATCTCGCACGTCTGCGATTCAATTTGTCGCATACGCATGGGCTGGTCGCCTGCGTGGCGGCAGTTGGCTGCGATGTGGGAGTCGATGTGGAGTGGATGGATCGCGCGCTGACAAACGATATCGCCGAGCGCTTTTTCTCGCCGCACGAAGCGGCGGAACTGCGCCGGCTTCCGGACGCGGAACAGTCCCGCGTCTTCTTCGACTACTGGACGTTGAAAGAGGCCTACATCAAGGCACGAGGGTTGGGCCTGGCGATCCCGCTCGATCAGTTCTCGTTTCGCCTGCGTCCCCCCGCGCCCCCAGCGATCGCCTTCGAACCCGCGCTCGATGACGACCCCGCACGCTGGCAGTTTGCGCAAACGACGCCGACACCACGCCATCGGCTCGGTCTGGCCATCTGTGCCGACGGTCGGCCGCGTCGCGTACGATTCGACGCCGTTCGGCCCGAGGCGCTCATCGCGTGACGCTGTGGGCGACGAGCGACCTGCACGTCGGCTACGAGGAGAACCGCCGACGAGTGGCGGAGCTGCACGCGGAGGCCGGCGACTGGCTCATTCTCGCCGGCGATATCGCCGAGAGCCCCGCCCAGTTCGAGTGGGTGCTGCGAACGCTGGCGCCTCGGTTTGCGCGGCTGATCTGGACGCCCGGCAACCACGACCTGTGGACGCCGCGTGCCTACCCGCCCGAACGCCGCGGCGAGGCCCACTATCGACAGCTCGTCGAAATCTGCCGTAGCCACGGCGTCTTGACGCCTGAAGACCCGTTTGCCCTGTGGCCCGGCGACGGGAGGCCGGTGGCGATTGTGCCGACGTTCGTGTTGTACGACTATTCGTTTCGACCGGATGCCGTGCCGCGCGACCATGCCGTCGCGTGGGCCGCCGAGGCCGGTGTGCAGTGCGCCGACGAAGAGCTGCTCTCGCCGTATCCGTACGCGACCCGCGATGACTGGTGCCGTGCTCGCGTGGCGTTCACCGAGGCGAGACTATCAGCGTTGACCGAAGGCGCGCGTGTCGTACTGGTCAACCATTTCCCGCTCCGCCGTGACCTGGCGGTGCTGCCGCGCATCCCGCGCTTCTCGCTGTGGTGCGGCACGCGCGCGACCGAGTCGTGGACCGCGCGCTTTCCCATCGACATCGTCGTCTCGGGTCACCTGCACATTCGCAGCTCACGCGTGATCGACGGCGTACGCTTCGAAGAGGTATCGCTCGGCTATCCGAGGCAGTGGATCCAGTCGCGCGGGATCCGATCGTACCTGCGGAAGATCTTGTAACGCAGACAGGGTTTGAATCACCGTCGATGCCCGGAGGAGGCCAGGACCGAGGAGCCTTGGAGACCCGGCCCTTCGGACGCGGTGAACGTTTCGTCGACGAGCCCTCCCATTGCCAGGCAGTCGAGTTGCGCCCCATGGTCACCGGCGGACGCTGATTCTAGAAATTGACAGGTTTTCTAGAATATGTCACGATGCTCCATGGCTC
>JAIVJN010000325.1 GCA_020200025.1 Acidobacteriota bacterium
CTCCGTGCGCAGGGGTGGTCACTCGCCCGAACGCTGGCGTTTCGCGATCACTACGCCTTCACACGATCCGACATCAGCTCGATCGCCGCAGCGATGAAAGACACCGGGGCGGTGTTGGCGCTGACGACCGAGAAAGACGCCGTGCGATTCGAGGCGTGCGGCGCGCTGCCGTTTACGCTGGCCGCGGTTCCCATGGCCGTCGTCTTCGATCCACAGGAGACCATCGAAGGCGCGCTGCTCGCGGCGCTCGCCCGAGGCCGCTCCCGCCCCCGCCAGAGGTTGCCCGGAAGCGGCGTGAACGAAGGCGGCCGGCCTCTCGATGAGGAGCGGCCGTGAGATATCGGCTGGAATACTGGCTGGTGCTCTCGCTCCGCGGCGTCGTGCGTCTGATGCCGCATGGGCTGGTCCGCGGCATCGGCGCGGCGGCGGGGCTCGCGTGCTATGCGCTCGACCGACCGCACCGGCGTGTGGCGCTCGCGAACCTGACGCAGTGCTTCCCGTCGCGAAGCGCCCGAGACCGCCGGCGCCTGGCACGCGAAATGTTCCAGCACTTCGGCCGTCTCCTGTTCGAGATTCTCAAGTTCAGCACGCTGTCGCATGCGGCGATTCTCAAGCGCGTGGAGTTCGATGGCGAAGATCGAGCTCGGCACGCCTATGCGCAGGGACGCGGGGTGCTCTTCTTCACCGGCCATTTCGGTTTCTGGGAGCTTCATGCGCTGGCGCACGGGCTTCGCCTGCAGCCCATCGGCGTGCTCGCGCGTGCCCTCGACAACCCGCACCTGCACGCCTTGCTCGAGGGGGTGCGGACGCGGACCGGGAACAGCGTGATTTACCGCGAAGGCGCCGTGCGGCGCGTGCTCCGCACGCTCGCCGCAGGCCAGGGCGTGGCGTTGCTCATCGATCAACACCTGCACAGCCCCGACGCCATCTGGGTCGACTTCTTTCAGCGGCCGGCGGCCACGACCTCGACGCTAGCAGCGCTGGCCATGCGCACGGGCGCACCGGTGGTTCCGGTCTTCGCGCTGCCCCTCGCGGACGGTCGCTACCGGATGATCTACGAGCACCCCGTCGACCCGCCAAACGCCAACGCGCCAGACGCCATCCGCGAGTTCACGCAACGCTGCACCGACGTGCTCGAGATGTATGTGCGGCGTCATCCTGAGTTGTGGCTGTGGATGCATCGGCGCTGGCGCGACGCGCCCGTCGCGGACGTGCCGGGCATGCTTCCCGCCGCTCGATCGGACGAGAAAGTCGATGCGTAGGCTCGTGGTGGTGGCGCCGAACTGGCTCGGCGATGCGGTCATGGCCCTGCCGGCGCTGGCCGATGTCCGCCGCCACTTTCCCGATGCGTCCCTCCACGTGGCCGCTCGCCCGTCGGTGGCGCCGATCTACGCGCTGGTCCCGTGGGTGGACGCCGTCGTGGCGCTCCCGCCAGGGGGAGGATGGCATGGACTGGTGGGCGCGGCCGCGCAGGCGAAGACGCTCGCCGCTGGCGCCTACGAGGCGGTGATTCTGCTCCCGAACTCCTTCGCGAGCGCCCTGATCGGTTGGCGCGCGGGCATTCCCGAGCGTTGGGGATTTGCCACCGACGTCCGTGCACGGCTCCTCACGCGTGCGATCCCGCGCGCGCGAACGCCGCAACACCAGGCCGACTACTACCAGGCACTGACGACTGCCCTCGGTATCCCTCCAGGCCCGCAGCATGCGCGCATCGAAGTGCCGGCGGCGTCCATCGCTTCCGCTCGGGCGCTTCTTGCAGACGCCGGCGTGCCCATCGGTACGCAGGCGGTAGTGTTCGCGCCGGGCGCGGCCTATGGGCGTGCAAAGCAGTGGGTTCCCGAGCGGTTCGCCGAGCTGGCGACGCTCCTGCTCGCCGAAGGCATCGTGCCGGTGCTCGTCGGAAGCGGCGCCGACCGTCGTGTGTGCCGCGAGATCGTCTCCATCGTACGGAGGGCCGGAGCTTCAGCTCCGGCGACGGCGTCGGGCAACGAGGCCCACACGGAAGCCGCGGCCCTCCGCCCGTCGGCAGTGGTCGATCTCTCTGGTCGCACCGATCTCCCCACGCTCGCGGGCGTTCTTGCGCTCGCCGGTGCGTGCGTATCCAACGACTCGGGCGCCATGCACTTGGCCGCCGCGGCCGGCGCGAACGTCGTCGCCATCTTCGGCGCGACCGATGAACGTCGCACGGCGCCGCTCGCCGCCAGGCCCGATCGGCCGCGCCCACGCGTCGTGTCGACCCAGGTCTGGTGCCGGCCGTGCATGCTGCGGGAGTGCCCGATCGATCATCGGTGCATGACGCGCATCTCGGCGCGCACGGTACACGATGTGCTGCGCGACGAAGCACGCGGCGGGCAGACCAACCGGGTTGCTCTCGATATTCTCGAGAGCCATGGCGAAGCAACTCGGTTGCTCTGACCCGTCACGAGAGCAAACCCCGGTTGCGTTGCAAGGCAGAAGGCATGGCCCATATCGACTCATCGCGACGTCCGGCCGTGTTCCTCGACCGCGACGGCACGATCAACGTGGACGTGGGCTACTTGCATGCCGTCGATCAGCTCGAGCTCTTCCCGTGGAGCACCGACGCGCTCCGTTTGCTCAAGCGCGCCGGCTTCGCCCTCGTCATCGTCACCAACCAATCCGGCATCGCGCAGGGCCTGATTGCCAAGGGCTTCGTCGAAGAGGTCCACGGCGAACTGCAACGCCGGCTCGAGATGGTCGGCGCAGCGATAGACGGGTACTACTATTGTCCGCACCATCCCATGGGATCGGTCGAGAAGTTCCGCGGCGATTGCCGATGCCGCAAACCCAACCCTGGCATGATCGAAGACGCGGCGCGCGATCTGGGGCTCGATCCGGCGCGGTCGTGGGTCATCGGCGACAAATGGATCGACGTCCAACTTGGACAGGCGGTGGGCGCGACATCGATTCTCGTGCGCACAGGCTGGGGAGCGTTTCAAGAAGAGCGACGTCCTCCCGGGCAGCACGTCGACGCCGTTTGCGACAATTTGATCGAAGCGACCGCCCTGATACTGAATGACACGAGGCTAGAGGGCCCGCGGGGGTTGGAGACTTGAAGGCCCGAAGGCTCGAAGCCCTGGAAGGTCTACCTTAGCTTCACCCTCCAAGCCTCCAAGCCTCCAAGCCTCCAAGCCTCCAAGTCCCCCAAGCCTCCAAGGGCCAAGCCTTAGACTCAGCTACTGAGCCCTGCTAATCTGTCTCCCCAGATGCCCCGCCAGTCTCCCTCTGAGCAACCGGCAACGGACCGGCTGCTGGAGATCATCGCGCGGTTTCGCTCCTGTTCACTGCTGGTGCTCGGCGATCTCATTGCCGACGAGTATGTCTATGGCCACGTCGCGCGCGTCTCCCGCGAGGCGCCGGTCCTGATTTTGGAATACGACTCGACGGAAGTCGTGGCCGGTGGCGCCGGTAACGCCGCGAGCAACGTCGCCGCGCTGGGCGGACGGGCAAGGCTGGCGGCGCTCCTCGGCCGTGACGAGGCCGGACGCCGGCTGCTGGCGACATTGCCGCGGGGCGTCGATCCTCGTGGGATCGTGCGCCCGGTCTCGTATCGCACGCCGGTCAAAACCCGCATTCTGGCGGGCGGCATTCATTCGGCCAAACAACAGGTCGTGCGCATCGATCGACGATCATCGGGGCCCGTGGACGCCGACCAACGCGCGGCCGTCGAGCGCGCGGCCCTCGAGGCGGCGCCCGCAGTCGATGCGGTCATCGTGTCCGATTACGGCGCGGGTCTCGTGCAGCCGCGCTTCGTCTCGCGCGTCGCCCGTGCAGCGCGCGCCGGGCGGCGCCGCGTGCCGGTGCTCGTCGACTCCCGGTATGCGCTCACGCGTTTCTCTGGGCTCACCGCGTGCACCCCCAACGAGTCCGAAGTCGAGCAGGTCCTCGGCGTGACGATCGACGATCGGCTCGACGTACTCGAGAGCGCCGGGCGCACGCTGCTCGAGCGGACCCGAATGGAAGCCGTGCTCATCACGCGCGGCGGGCGCGGCATGGCGCTGTTCGAGCCGCACCGGCCGACGGTGCATATCGAGATTCATGGTTCGGATCAGATCGCCGATGTGACCGGTGCCGGCGACACGGTGATGGCCACGCTCACGCTCGCGCTGGCTGCCGGGGGAACTGTCGAAGAGGCGGCCCGGCTGGCCAATTACGCCGGGGGGCTGGTGGTGATGAAGCGTGGCACCGCCACCGTGTCAGCCGGCGAGCTGGCGGGGGCGGTACGAGGATGACGAGCGCTCCCAGAGCCGGTGAACGTGCCGGTCAGACATGTCGTGGCGGGCCTTCGGCCCCGCCCGGGGTGGTCCCCGAGAACCGGGATGACGGCTCGTTTCGCGACGCGCTCTCGAGCCTCGCGCCGTACGCCCTGAGCGCGCAGACTCTTTTGCGAGCTCTGCGAGATCGGACGCCCGGGTGGTGCGCGGCTGCATGAGCGAGGTGCTCGACCGTGCGGAGCTCGCTCGGCGCATCGCGCGCGATCGCGCGCAGGGCCTGACCGTCGCGTTGGCCAACGGCTGCTTCGACGTCCTGCACGTCGGCCACGTGCGTTACCTCGACGCGGCGGCCCGCGAAGCCGATCGGCTCATCGTGGCGCTCAACGGCGACGCCTCGGTCACGCGTCTCAAGGGACCAGGCCGTCCGATCATGCCAGTGCACGAGCGAGCGGAGATCCTCGCGGCGCTCCGCGCAGTCGACTACCTCGTCGTCTTCGACGAGATGGACGTCGTGGCGCTCGTCGAGTTGCTGCGCCCCGACGTGCACTGCAAAGGCACCGATTACACCGTCGACACCGTTCCCGAGCGAGAGGCCGTTCGCGCCTACGGGGGCCGGATTGCCATCGTCGGCGACCCGAAGGGCCACTCCACGCGCGACATGTTGCGGCGGATTCAACGCGCGCGGGTTGGCCCCGACCGTTGAGTCCTGCGCCATCCTGGGACAGACGCCTGGAACCCCGAGCCGCGAGCCAGTTCTCACCGTGCGCATCCTGATCGTTCGCCTGAGCGCTCTCGGCGATATCGTGCACGCGCTGCCCGTGCTGGCGGCGATCCGCGACCAGGTGCCCGAAGCCGAGGTCGACTGGCTGGTGGACGGGCGCTATGTTGACATCTTCGAGTTCGTCGAAGGGCTTGGACGCCACATCGTCGTGCGCGCGGACGCGACACAGGCATTCGGATCGGAGGTCACGTTTGCCGGCAACACCGGCTTCTGGAGTGCGCTTCGCTTTCTGCGCAGCCGGCAGTACGACGTCGCCCTCGATCTGCAGGGACTGATCAAGTCGGCCGCCCTTGCCGGCTTGTCGGGCGCACGTCGTGTGATCGGATTCCCTGCCGGGCATCTGCGGGAGCCGCCTGCCGGCTGGTTCTACAGCGAGACCGCCCGCGTCGCCGAGAGCGCTCACGTCATCACGAAGAACTTGTCCGTGCTGTCCCTCTTGGGACTCGAATCGAGCCGCGTACGATTCCCGATTCGTATTCCTCCCTCGCGAGTCGCAGACGAGGTGTCGGCCGCTGCCGCACGGTCGGGCGATGCTGGCCGCTTCGTGCTCCTCAATCCAGGTGGCGGGTGGCCGAACAAGCGGTGGCCGCCGGTGCGCTTCGGCGAGCTTGCCGCGCGGCTTCGCGACGAGCAGCGGCTGCCCTCATTCGTGCTGTGGGGCAAGGGTGACGCGGCACTCGCCGATCAGGTCGTCGCGCATGCCGATGGCGCCGCGACGTCCTTGCCGGTCACGACGATTGGCGACGTGCTGGCGGTGTCGTCGCGCGCCGCGTTGATGGTGTCCGGCGACACGGGTCCACTGCATCTGGCTGCAGCCGTGGAGACGCCCATTGTCGGGATCTATGGTCCGACGTGGCCGTCTCGCAACGGACCGTGGCACGTATCAGATGTCACCGTGTCACGTGCGGACCGCTGCCAATGTCACCACAAGCGGCAATGCCAGCGCCGCTCTCGGTGCCTCGACGAGGTTGGCGTCGACGAAGTGTTGCGCGCGGCGGCGCGCCGGCTCGGAGCGGACGAGGCCTCGACGTGACATGGACGCGGCGTCTCGCACGCTGGCGCGTGACAGCCGGTTTTCTCTGTGGCGCCCTTGCTCTCTGGCTGGCGCGGCCGACATGGCTCTCCCTGGCGCTGGGAGCCCTGGTCGCGTTGGCCGGCGAAGGCCTTCGGGTCTGGGCTGCCGGCCACCTCGAAAAGAGCCGCGAGGTGACGGCCTCGGGTCCCTATCGCCTGGTCCGGCATCCGCTTTACCT
>JAIVJN010000091.1:0-3736 GCA_020200025.1 Acidobacteriota bacterium
ATCCGATACGGTGTGCGTACGGGTGACCGATCGAGGTGTCGGCATTCCCCAGGGGCAACTGAAGCGCATCTTCGGCCGCTTCCATCGCGCCCAGACCCGCGGCGTCAAGGTGAAGGGCACCGGCCTCGGGCTCTTCATCGTCCGGTCCATCGCTCGCCAGCATGGCGGACGCGTCTTCGCACACAGCGAGGGCGAAGGGAGAGGTTCGACCTTTACCATCGAGCTGCCTCGATTGAAAGACCGCCCCGCCGCGTCCACTGCCGAGGCGCACGCGTAGAAACGGGCCGCGATCGGTTTCACGACCCGCAGCCATCACTCCTCGATTTCGTTCCCATGGCCCGCATCCTGATCGTCGAAGACGAGCAGCACCTCGCGCAGGGGGTCCGCTTCAATCTCGAAGCCGAGGGGCACACCGTCGATGTCAGCGGCGACGGCACCGAAGCGCTGACCAAGCTGTTGCCCGTGCCCGACCACTACGATCTCGTCGTCCTGGACGTCATGTTGCCCGGGCGCGACGGCTTCGAGGTGGCGCACGCGCTGCGCATGGCCGGCCGGTTCGTGCCGATCTTGATGCTGACCGCGCAAGGCCGCCCCGAAGATGTCTTGAAGGGATTCGCATCGGGCGCCGACGACTACCTTGCGAAGCCGTTCGAGTTGAAGATCCTGATGGCGCGCGTGCACGGCCTGCTCCGGCGCGCGCAGTGGATGCATGCGAGCGTGGCGTCGAGCGGTGCCGCACAGCCGGACGCGGCTGAGGGCGCCAGCGAGCCGGCCACGCTGACGTTTGCGGGCAAGACGCTGGATCTCCATGCGTTGGAGCTCAGAGTCGGCACGCGCGCGTTTCATTTGACCGTCATGGAGTGCGAGCTGCTGCGCTACCTGGTCAAGAACGCGGGCAAGGCGGTGTCACGCCGTACCATTCTCGAACAGGTGTGGGACCTCCACGAAGATACCGACACGCGGGCCATCGACAATTTCATCGTGCGCTTGCGCCGCTACCTCGAAGACAGCCCGGCCTCGCCGCGTCACCTGCTCACGGTGCGTGGGGTCGGTTACAAGTTCGTGGCAGAGCCTGAATAACAACGCCGCACGGCGCCAGGCGGCAGGCGGCAGTGAGATTCGCTCTTGACGCGTGCACTCTCTGCACTCTCCACTCTTGCACTCTGTCCGCTTGATTCTGAACTCTGAACCTTTGCACCCCGTTGGCGCGGTCGGCAGGCGGGCGGAAGCCACGCCCCTCGACTAGCGCTCGGGGCGTCCTGAGCGAAGCCGAAGCACGAAGCTCACGAAGCTCACGAAGCTAGAGAAGGAAGAACCATAGTTCCTGTTCCTGGCCTTCGTGGCCTTCGTGGTCTTCGTGGCTGATTCACAGGCTTTCCACCGTAGCTCGCGGCGTCGCATCGAGCGAGCGAAGGTGGGCCGTGTGCTGCCTAACCTACGGCTTATAACGCAACAGCACCGCCGCGGTGACCTGTGAGGCGCTGAAATTATCGTCGCTCATCATCACGATCGATACGGCGCCAGCCGGCGAGGGTGCCGGCGCCATCGCCTCGAAGTTCTCGAGGTCCGCAAGCGCCGGTGGAAGCGCCGAGGTGAGTGCAGATAGGTCGGCCACGAGCTCCTTGCGAATGGCGCGCACGCCCGTGGCCTGACGAAGTGACGCCGTCCCCGACACGTCGTCGGCGCCGTCGAGATCGAGGCGAAAGAGCCGGACCACATTCCACGAGCGGCGCCGCGCGTTGTCGCGGACGAACGCCCGTTCCATCGAGAGCAGTGTGCCGTCGGGCAGCACGGTCATCTCCGACACGCCCTGATCGACAACGACGGCGGAGTCGCCCAGATTGGCGGCGATGGGTACTCGATCGATCGGGTAGACCAGCTCTCGTGCAGCGGCGAACGAGTCCCCGTGGCGCACGAACTCGATCAGGCGAATGCGGGCGCCGCGTCGG
This sequence comes from Acidobacteriota bacterium, assembly GCA_020200025.1. Lineage (GTDB taxonomy): Bacteria > Acidobacteriota > Vicinamibacteria > Vicinamibacterales > UBA2999 > JAIVJN01. The sequence continues at coordinate 1,950 of JAIVJN010000091.1, forward strand.
CCCGTCGCCGGCTCATCATCTTGGAGCAGCGGCCCTTCAGCGATGGCCCACAGCCGCGAGCCGTCCGGTGACAGCCCCAAACTCTCGAAGCCATGATTGTCGCGGAGCCCTCGATCCGCCTCGCCCGTCGAGGGCAGGAACCGCTCCGGTACGCGCACGTCCGCCAGGTAGTGGCCATCCCGCCTGAAGCGCATGATCGAGGACGGATACCGCCGCTCGCCGTCGCGGCCGCCCTCGGACGCGATCAGGAGGTCGCCATCCGGCAGAATGACCACGGCTTCGAAATCGAGTGCACGCGCCCCGCCAGCCGGTAAGGCCGCCGTCACGGGTGGATCGCTGGTGAGAACGAGCCGATCACGATCGGCGGCGAAGCGCGTGACATACCATCGCGGAGCCTGCCGATCGTCGCTGACGGCGATCCACTCGTGCCGCCAGCGGTCGTACGCCAAACCGGAAATGCCGCTCAGGCGTTGATGGCGCGGCGCACCGTCGGTGGGGACGATGACATGGGCAATGACGTCGATCCGATCGATCTCAGGGACGGGCGGTGGGTTGGCGGTGACGGCTGGACGGCCTGCGCAGGCGACGACGAGCGCCAGAGCAGCGCTCGCAAGCGTGACGCGCTCAGACATCGGCGATTCGCGTACGCGGGACGGACGCGAACGTGACAGAATCGAAGACCCTCACTGACAATCCTTCAAGAAGGAGCGCACCATGATGACACGCCTCGCTGTCGCCTGGCTCATCGCGACCGTGATTGCTCCGGCGAGCGCCGACGCGCAGAGCGGTGCCAACCCGCTCGTCGATGCCGTGAAGAATCAGTACGGCATCGTCAAGGGTTACCTCGCTAAAACCGCCGAGAAAGTGCCGGAGGAGGTGTGGTCGTTCCAACCGACGCCGGAGGTTCGCACGTTCGGTCAGCTAATCGGTCACGTGGCCGACTCGCAGTTCAGCATCTGCAGCGCCGCCGCCGACGAGAAGCCGCCTCAGACGGGCATCGAGAAAGCGATGAAATCGAAAGCGGAGCTGACGAAGGCGCTCGCAGAGTCGACCGCATACTGCGACCGCATTGCGAACGGCATGGATGACAAGAAGGGCATGGAGCCGATCAAGTTCTTCGGTGGCATGCAGCCTCGCGCCATGGTCCTGTCGTTCAACGTCGCGCACGACTTCGAACATTACGGCAATCTCGTCACTTACATGCGCCTCAAGAACATCGTCCCGCCGTCGAGTGAAGGGCAACGGTAGTCGCCACAGCAGCGCGAGGCGAGTTCTGCTGACGTGATCGGTCGCGTACTGCGATCGCCTGCCGACGGGTACGCAGGGCGGGCCTTCACGGCCCGCTTGTGGCGCACCGTAAAGGTGCGCCCTACCAGCCCGTGGTGACAGTCCCGGCGAGCACCGAGACCGGTGAGACGCCCCGGCACCCCAGCACGGCTGCCGCGCTGGGGACCCCGCCCCGCGGGCAAGGCGCGACGACTGAGAATATTGGCCCATATTTGAAGAAGGAGCAACGCAGCCCGCGGGGATGGCTCACCGGTCGAATGCCGTCGGGACTTTCACCACGGGCTGCTACACCAGTCACGACTCAGGCATCACCTGCTGGCCGCGCTCTGGCTCCTCGCCGAGCCAGGCAGGATTGGACGCCGTCGCGTCGAATATCGATGTCGTCTTTGAACAACTCGAACTCGCCGCGCGACGCGGCTCTCGCGGTTTTCGCGAGCAACGCACGTCGCTCGGCTTCGAGGACGCGGTACGGCATTTCTTCGTGCGCTGCACTCCCGGTC
>JAIVJN010000091.1:3790-10038 GCA_020200025.1 Acidobacteriota bacterium
TTACGTGATCTTGTACGGGCTGCCGCGCGGGAACGCGCTCGCGAGCCGACCGCGCGTCTGCGGTCGGCTCAATCCATCACAGCCGCATTCGGCGGGACAGGCGAGGGACGCGCCGCAGTCCACGCTGCCGCCAGCAGAACCAGCAGGTTGGCTACAACAACCGGCGGAGCCTGCGCCAGGATTCCATAGACCACCCACATGGCGGCGCCGACCATCTGCACGCGCCTGAGCACCTCGGCACGCGCGCAGAAGTACGACATCACGAACACGACCGTGGCGGCCCACCCCAGATAATCACTCACTGCATTCAGCCTCGTGGTCAGGCGACCGCCCCACTTGGCGTCAGCAGCGATTCACGCACCGTGATCCGATCAGTGCGGTCTTTCTCCCATTCGTGAAGCGTCAGTCCGTTCGCCTCGAACACCGCGCGGATGTCGGCCGATCGCCGACCAAGAACTTGCTCGATGACGGGCACCATGATACTGAACGCGTTGTCGCTGAGCACCGTCGTCCTCGCGATGCGCGCGAGCTGTTTGTTCTCGGAGACGGCGATCGTGAACCCATCGCGATTGTTCACGTGGAGCATCACGTGGACATCTGAACTGCCATCGCCGACATAGATGGTGTGGTCTGGCGTCAGGCCGAGCTCGGCTTCCAACTGCTCGATGACGGCAACCTTTCCGTACCCGGCAGGCACGCGAGCAATGGACTGAACTTCACCCGATGTCGGGTCGTACTCGACTCGGTCCCGTAGATGTGATCGGGTGACACGACACCGGCGAGAGCCGACTGGACCACTTCGCGAGGCGCGGCCGAAATCACGAAGAACGAAAAGCGACAGCCGTCCAGTCCTCGCGCCAGGAAGTCGACGAGCGCCGGGATGTCCTTGCGCAGACGTACCAGTCGGCCCGTTTCGACCAAATGTTCTCGACGGATGCCTCGAAATTCCGGGTCGTGACGAATCAAGTACGCCAGCTCGCCGCCCTGCTGAACCAGGTTGCACCGGGCGAGCCCGTCGACTTTCTCCTGGAATCCGGAGACGCCAATCAACTCGCTCAGGACCAGACCGGAATCGTTGAAGCTGAGCGTCTGGTCGAAATCGGACGCCAGCAAGAAGTGTTTGTCTGAGGCTGTCGTCACGAACATGAGGCAGACCTACTTTACTGTAATATCAGATTAAGAACGAATGATATAACTTAGCCTCCGTTCGGTCAAGTCGCAGCTAGCGCATATCGTGGCACTATTCGCTCGACGTTTACGTTGACGATCGTCAGGTCCACCAATTTGTTATATCATTTAGGCGTGCAAGTTACCGATTCAGAGATTCCCAAGCACCGGCAGGTTTACCGCGCCCTTCACCGCGAGATCCATGCTGGGCGATGGAAGACGGGTGACCGCCTGCCCAGTGAGGCAGAGCTGGTTCGTCGGTTCGGCGCCTCGCGCATTACCGTTGGGCGCGCGGTTCGAGACCTGCAACGAGCGGGGCTGGTCGAGCGGCGCGCCGGCTCCGGGACATATGTCAGAGGACCGCAACCCAGCGCGGCCGCGCTGTCTTTTGGCTTGCTGATTCCCGATCTCGGCGAGACTGAAATCTTCGAACCGCTTTGCCAAGGCATGATGGCCTCACCGCTCGCGCGTCAACACGCGCTCGTGTGGGGCAGCTTCACCGCCGCGAAATCGAAGGGCGACCGCGCGTGGGAGCTCTGTCGGCAGTACATCGAGCGGAAGGTCTCTGGCGTCTTCTTCGCGCCCCTCGAGCTCAGCGCCGACAAAGACGACCTGAACAGACGGATCGCGCAGGCCCTCGATGACGCGCGCATCCCGATCGTGCTGCTCGACCGGACCGTGCTGCCGTATCCGCGGCGCGGTCACCATGATCTCGTCGGGATCGACAACCGGCGCGCGGGTTTTCTGGTCACCGATCACCTACTCCGCCTGGGTTGTCGGCGCATCGCGTTTGTTGGCCTCCCTAACGCGGCAGCGACAGTCGATGCGCGCGAAGCGGGCTACCGCGAGGCGTTGTACGTCTCGGATGTACCGATTGACCGCGGGTTGGTGCACCGCCTCAATCCCACCGACGCCTCGGTCGTCGCCGCGCTCATGGAATCGAACCGACCCGAAGGCATCGTGTGCGCCAACGATTGGACGGCGGCGCGTCTGATGCACACCCTGCTCCGGCTCGGACATGCCCTCCCACGAGATGTCCGTCTCGTTGGCATCGACGATCTCGAGTACGCGAGCCTGCTCCCGATTCGGTTGACGACATTGAGACAGCCGACCGCTGAGCTCGGCGCCGCCGCCTTGGCGGCGATGCTCGACCGGGTCGTGCGACCCGATCTGCCAACGCGGGACATCCTGCTGCATGGCGAGCTCGTGGTGCGCGAGTCGTGCGGCGGGTTGCAAGGCGGCTCGAGCTGATGCGGAGCCGGAGCGGGATGTCCAAGGCTTGGCACGAATTCGAAGGTTGGGCCCTGCTCACGTCAACGCGATGGAGGAGCAAATGGAGACGACCACGACGAACGACACGATCGTGATCGAAGCGGCACCGCGTCAAGAGACCTCGTTTTTGTTCGACCTTGATGGCACCCTGGTCGACAGCGTGTATCAACACGTGTTGGCCTGGCGTGAAGCCCTCGAGACGGAGGGGATCGATCTGTCCGTGTGGCGGATCCATCGCAAGATCGGCATGAGCGGCGGACTCTTTACCAACATGCTGCTGCGCGAAACGGGCCTCGAGCTCGATCAGCAGCGTATCGAGCGCCTCCAGCGTCTCCATGCGGACGCCTACAAGCGCAACCGCTCGAACATTGGACCGCTACCCGGCGCCCGCGCGCTGCTGACGGCTTTGACGGACGCCGGTATACCGTGGGCCATCGCGACAAGTGGACGGCTCGAGACGGCTGGCCCTGTGCTGGAGACGCTCGGCATCGACCTGAGTCGCACACCGATCGTCACCCGCGACCAGGTGAAGTACGCCAAACCCGAGCCCGATCTGTTCCTTGCTGCCGCCCTCCGGCTGGGCGTAGGAATCGAAACGGCATCGGTCGTGGGCGATAGCGTGTGGGACATGCTCGCGGCCAGACGTGCCCGGGCGCTGGGGATCGGCCTGCTATCCGGCGGGTACGGGCTGGAAGAGTTGGAACGTGCCGGCGCGTACCGCGTCTACGAAGATCCTGCCGATTTGTTGAAGCACCTCGACGAGGTGGGCGGCCGTCGGTAGGCCCCTTCGACTGTTCGAGGCCACCCGCGGCATGCCTTCCGGGGCACCGTTGCGTGCTCAGCTCCATCTGACGTAGCGTTAGTGTGCCATCCGATGGACCACGTGTGATCGTGTGTTCGGAATCAAAGGTTCGTTAGGGGCGGCACAAACCGCCGTGTTGCTCTACGGCGTTTCCGAACGAAGCGATGTCACAAGTCCCACCACGGCTGTCTGACTTCGCCCGACGCCTGCTGAGCCGTGAAGCGGACATTGGTGCCGAATCGGCGGGATTTGCCGCTGCGCTCGATCGGGCGTGTGACGCGCTCCACGACCGGCTCGCGCCCTTGCTCAGCTCCCCGGGCTTCGAGGCGCTGCTCGGCCGCTCCGTGCAACTCGCCAGTCGCGACTTCCCCTTCCTGGCCAGGGTGACGGTCGCCCCGAGCACGCGCTGCTCGCTGCCCGGCTTGCCTGGCGCGCTCGACGGCCGCCCACCTGAAGAAGTGGCGGATGCCCTGACGGCCGTGCTGGCCCACTTCATCTGGCTTCTGGTCATCTTCATCGGGGAGAGCCTCGGACTGCGCAAAGTGCGGGAAGTCTGGCCGGAGGTGCCATTCGATACGACCGATTCCTCTGCGGAGGTTGAGCGGTGAGCGATCACGGCAAGGCATACCTGAACCGCCTGACCTCGGGCGTGCCCAATCTCGACACCATCCTGGGCGGCGGCTTCCCGGAATATTCGTTCACCTGATTGCCGGGGATCTGGGAGCAGGCAAGACGACGCTCTGTCACCAGATCACAGCCAACTGAAACGCGCCATGACGGTGATCAAGACGCGGAGCCGGAAGCACAGCGAGGATATCCGGAGATATGAGATCACCGAACAGGGTGTCGTCGTGGGCGAGCGTTTTCACGACTACGAAGGGATTATCGGAGGGCTCCCGCAGCGCCGCCGGAGCTCGAGACCAACGCAGACGGGATTGACCGATCAGGAAGGGGCCGTGTTTGCCGGACTGGTCGAGTTGCAGCAAGGCAGCGCGCACCGGGCTGCAGCGGGCGGTGCTGGGACGCGCACTGAGGCGGCTGGTTGAGCTGGAATATGCCGATAAAGCGACAGAAGATAGCGGCGCGATGTACCGGCCGCGCCGGCGTCACGGCTAGGAAGGTTCCATGGCGCCTGAGAGAAAACCGATCAGTTCGCCATCAGATGATCCCTCGCCTGGCAGTGACATGGACCGGGTTCTTGCCGAGCTTCGTGAAGCGAACGAGCGCCTCATCGTGGCGGGTTTGCGGCTGCAGCAGCTCGCGGATCACGCACGGGCCGCGCAAGATCAGGCCGAGGCGGCCAATCACGCCAAGGACGAGTTTCTTGCCGCGGTGTCCCACGAGCTGCGCACACCGCTGAACGCCATCCTGGGTTGGACCCACCTGCTGCGGCGCGGCGACGTGACGGGCGAGGCCGCCGATCGTGCGCTCGAGACCATCGAGCGGAACGCCAAGTTGCAAACGCGGTTGATATCCGATTTGTTGCAGGTGTCGCAGATTGTCACCGGCCAACTGCGATTGGACGTGGAGCCTGTCGATCTCGCTCCTCTTCTGACGGCCGCCATCAACTCATTGCAGCCGGCGGTCACGGCGAAGGACATCATCTTGTCCTCGCACACGGACCCAGGTGTGGCACGTGTGCTCGCGGATCCTGCGCGCGTGCAGCAGATGATCTGGAACCTGGTTTCCAACGCCATCAAGTTCACACCACGGAATGGGACCAGCGAGGTGGCCCTGAGGCAAGCGGGTTCGGCTGCAGAGATCTCGGTGAAGGACTCGGGCATCGGCATCGAGGCAGCGTTCGTGCCCTACATGTTCGATCGATTCCGGCAGGCGGACGGTACGGCGCACCGCGCCTTCGGCGGGCTCGGCCTGGGACTGGCAATCGTGCGGCAGCTCATGGAGCTGCACGGCGGGACGGTCAAAGGTGAGAGCAGTGGCGCGGGACGCGGCTCGACGTTCACCCTCACGTTTCCTATCCCAGCGCTCACGATCAGGCGGGATGAAATCGATTTCGGGATCTCGTCGCCATCCCTTCAGGGCCTTCGCGTGCTGATCGTCGAGGACGAGGCCGATTCGCGTGGTCTGCTTGCGGCTCTGCTGAGCGCGGGCGGCGCGATCGTGACGGCCGTGGACTCCGTTCCGGAGGCACTGGCGCAGTTCGACGTCTACGTCCCGGATCTGCTGATCGCGGACATCGGTTTACCACACCAAGACGGCTATTCGTTGATTCGCCAGGTCAGAGGATTGGAATGTGGGTCCGCGGCTCGAGTGCCAGCGGTGGCGTTGACAGCCCATGCGAGGGCGGAAGATCGAGATGAGGCGCTAGAGGCAGGCTTTCAGGTGCACATCGCCAAGCCCGTGGCACCGGACGAATTCGTCGAAGCGATCTCGGCGCTGGCGCGACGGTCAAAAAACAGGATTGGTTGATCAACGAGCTCGAACACTCGGACCGTCGCTTCGGCCCAACCGATCGCGTACCTTCCATTCATTCGCTTGAACTCTCACGGTTTGATCCCGTACGCATAGACGTGGTCTTGATCGCGAATGATGAGCCGGCCTCCCGCGATGATGGGGTGGCTCCACGTCGGCGGGCCGACCGCGGCGATCTCGAAGCGACCGCGTTCCTGATAACCGGCCGGCGACGCGTCGGCCAGGCCCACGACGCCGTCCTCGCTGTAGAGATACAGTCGCTGGTCGCCGTAGATGACCGACCCCTTGCCGACGCTCCGATTGCGCCACACCGTCTTGCCGGTCTCGAACGTCAGGGCGGTGAGAATGCTGCTCGAGAAACCGTAGAGCGTGTCGCCGACGAGCACCGACGAGGCATGGTGATTGCGCATGTCGCGCGTGAAGTAGACTTCCGTCGCCGACGCCCCGCCCACAGCGGCCTGCACATCGAGGAGCGCCGCACCCGTACCGTAATCGGACGAGACGAAGACTCGACTGCCGCGTACCACCGGGGTCGCGACGTTGGCGGTGCCGTTCGACACGCGGTTGTAGGACC
>JAIVJN010000092.1 GCA_020200025.1 Acidobacteriota bacterium
GTCCAGGTCGGCTCGTAGAAGCGCGGCACCAGCTTCACCTGCTCGGTATAGGCAGCGCTCACCCGCGTGCGAAACCCGGTTTTCGTGACCTGCAGCGCATCGTTGTCGAGCGGGATCTCGTACTGATGGGCCAGCTCCATGACCCGGTCGTGCAGGACATCGGGTGTGGCACGGACGTCGGCAAAGATCATCTCTTCCTCGACGGCGTCCTGGAACTGGTAGTGCCGCCAGGTGGCAATGGTGGCTCTCGTGGCGCCGTGCAGGACGACTGCAACGATCAGCAGCTTCAGCAGGGTTTTCACGCAACCCTGGTTTCGGCTCAATGAATCTGGTGCAACAGACGTCCCCAGCGGGTTCCCGTGAAAAAGCGGGTCAAAAAGGATATCGGCGAGCTGGTCCCGCCCTCTGACTGCTCGAAGGACCAGTAGATCACCAGGGCTCGGCCTTTGACGTAGTGGCGCGGCAGAAAGCCCCAGTAGCGGCTGTCCTGCGAATTGTCGCGGTTGTCGCCCATGACGAACAGGTGGTCGCCCGGCACGGTCACAGGGCCATACCGCTCTCGGACGTCAACCCCCGCACCTTCGGAGTCGCCGGCCGCCGGCAGCAAGTAGTGCGCGTAGCGCTCCTCCACGACCGTTCCATCGACCACAATCTTCTGGTTCCTGAGCTCCACGGTCTCGCCGGGCAAGGCGATGACACGCTTGATGAAGTCGCGTTCCGGATCTTCGGGATACTTGAACACGACGACGTCACCGCGACGGATCTCGCGGATGGGCAGCAGGCCACGCTCGAGCGGCGTGGCCGTCGGGGCGAAGACGAACTTGTTGACGAGCAGATGGTCGCCAACGAGCAGATTCGGCTCCATCGAGCTGGTGGGGATCTTGAAGGCCTGGACGACGAACGTCCGGATGAAAAGCGCGAGGATCACCGCAACGACAATCGACTCGAAGTATTCGCGGACGCTCGATTTCTCGAAACCAGGCTTGGACATTGTCACAGTCCTTGTCAGGGCGTGAAGCTATTCGTCGCTCACCTTGAGCACGGCCAAGAAGGCTTCCTGTGGGATCTCCACCCGCCCGACGCGCTTCATGCGCCTCTTTCCGGCTTTCTGCTTTTCGAGCAGCTTCCGCTTGCGTGAGATGTCACCCCCATAGCACTTCGCCAGCACGTTCTTGCGCAGGGCTTTCACCGACTCGCGCGCGATGATGCGACTGCCAATGGCCGCCTGAATGGCCACTTCGAAGAGCTGACGCGGGATGAGCTCGCGCATCTTGGTGGCGAGCTGACGACCGCGGTCGTAGGCGCGATCGCGGTGAACGATGATCGAGAGTGCGTCCACCGGCTCGCCGTTCACCATGATGTCCAGCTTCACGAGGGGCGACTCCCAGTAACCGGTGACGTGATAGTCGAGCGACGCATAACCGCGCGAGATGGTCTTCAACCGGTCGTAGAAGTCGAGGACCACTTCGTTGAACGGGAGCTCGTAGGTGATGAGGACCCGGTCCGTGGCCTTGTACTCGAGCGCCTTCTGCACGCCGCGCTTGTCCTGACAGAGCTGCAGGATGCCGCCCACGTGCTCGGACGGCGTCATGATCATCGCCGTGATGACCGGTTCCTCGATCTTCGCGATGCTTCCCTGATCCGGCAGCTTCGAAGGACTGTCGATCTCGATGACCACCCCCTCGGTCGTGATGACGCGGTAGAGCACGCCGGGCGCCGTCGTCACCAAGTCCATGTCGAACTCGCGCTCCAGCCGCTCCTGCACGATCTCCATGTGCAGGAGACCGAGGAAGCCACACCTGAAGCCGAAGCCGAGCGCGACCGACGTTTCGGGCTCGAAAAAGAACGCCGAATCGTTCAAGCGGAGCTTCTCGAGCGCATCGCGGAGCTCCGCATATTGATGGCTCTCGACCGGGTAGAGTCCGGCGAACACCATCGGTTTGAGCGGCTTGAAGCCAGGGAAGGGCTCCGACGTCGGGCGCGCGAGCTCGGTGACGGTGTCGCCAATCTGCGCCTCGGCCACGACCTTGATCCCGCACACGACGAAGCCGACCTCGCCCGGACCGAGCTCCTCCATGGGTAGCGGCTTCGGCGTGAACACCCCGAGCGATTCCACCTCATGATCCTGACCGGTGGCCATCAGCCGAACTTTCATCCCGCTGCGAAGCACACCGTCGAGCACTCGGACGACGACCACGACGCCGCGATAGGCGTCGTACCACGAGTCGAAGATGAGCGCCTTCAGTGGTCGCTCCCGATCGCCTCCGGGGGCGGGCAGCCGTGCGACGACGGCCTCGAGGATGTCGCGGACGCCCAGCCCCTCCTTCGCACTGGCGAGGATGGCGGTCGAGCCGTCCAGCCCGATGATTTCCTCGAACTGCCGGCGTGCCTCTTCGGGCTGCGCGCTCGGGAGATCGATCTTGTTGATGACGGGGATGATCTCGAGGCCGTGATCGACGGCCAGATACGCGTTGGCCAGCGTCTGCGCCTCGACGCCCTGCGAGGCATCGACGAGCAGCAGCGCGCCTTCGCACGCCGCCAGCGACCGCGTCACCTCGTAGCCGAAATCCACGTGTCCGGGCGTGTCGATCAGATTCAGCACATAGTCGCGGCCATCGAGCGCGGTGTAATTGAGCCGCACCGGATGCGCCTTGATCGTGATGCCGCGCTCGCGCTCGAGGTCCATGGTGTCGAGCACCTGGGCTTCCATCTCGCGCGCCTGGAGAGCGCCAGTGACCTCGAGAAAGCGGTCCGCCAGGGTCGACTTGCCATGGTCGATGTGGGCGATGATCGAGAAGTTTCGGATGGTCCGTTGATCCAACGTCGTTTATGGAAGATTGAACCGTCTATTATGACGCACGAGACAAAACGACCGGGCAGCAACCTGGTGGCTCTCGAGAAACATGAGACCAACCAGGTTGTTACCCGGTTACAACGAAACCCGGTGTCGTTTTGATGCTGAGGTGTGCCGGGGATTGCCGCCTGCCGTTATTTGACGTTCACCTTCACATAGGTGTTCGTCCAGCAGCACTGAAATCCGCCGCCGCCTTCGCCGGTGGAGTCGTTCGCCTGCACGCGGAGAATGTACTCGCCGGGCGTGTCGAAGATGGCCGTGGTCGTCGCCTTGCCGTCAGCCTTGTCGATCTTCGGACGGGCCTCCGAGAAGGTGACGGCGCCGGGGCCACGGTACTTCGTCCAGGCGGTCGACAGGGGCGGCGGGGCGTTCGGCCCTGTGGGCGCTTCGCCTGGCTCCTCGACGGCATCGTCATGAACCCACGAGACGAGTTCGCGCGGCGTTCCGACCGTCGCTTCGAGGGTCACAGATGCCGGTCCCATCGGCGGGCCTTTGAAGACCGACCCATCCGGCGTCAGCTTGATCGTGGGTGGCTCGTTCCCCATGGCCGCGTCCTTGTAGGGCTCGACCTGGTAGCCCTTCTGGAGGCCGAGCGGAATCGACTGCGTCTTGCCGTTCGACACGATGGTCCACGTGTACTTCTTCGTGCCGAAATCGGCCGGCACCTTGATGACGAACACGCCCCATTGCCGCCGCGGCAGAAAGTGCGTCGGCTGCCCCAGATCGGGTCCGCCGGGCTCGATGCGATTGTCGGGACCGATGGGAATGTCGAGCGTTTCCTTCATGTTCCGATTGAAGTAGCCGACGAGCAGGGCGTAGGTGCCATCCGCATTTTGGAACCACCCCTCGTAGGCGGGCGTCACACTGTTGCCGGAATCCCGAGGCGGCTCGAGTGGCAGTTGCGCCGGAGCGCTCGACGGGCGCAGTGTCAGTAGACCAGCGACACCAGCGGCAGCACAGAGGCGCACGGCGGCAGATCCATACGATCGCATCCGCAACTCCCGACAATGTGGAAGAAACCAACGCGGGGCTGAGCACCCCTGAGGCCGACCATGGGGCGCGGGCCCCTGAACACCAAACAGGAGGTGCCACCAATGTGGCACCTCCCGTTTGCTTACTGTCGTTGCTGACGCTCGCTTGCGGCCGTGGTGCTCGTCGCCGCCTTGCGTTTCTCGACTTCAAGATTGAAGTCTTCTTCGCTCATATACGTGATGTTCACCCACGCGTGCGCCATCTCGTCGACCGTACGGTCGCCCCAGCCCACCCACTGGTTCGGGTCGGGGTTCATCTTGTTGGCCGCTGTGTTGTCATGCCACGAGGTGATCTTGAGGACCGTCCCTTTGGGCAGCAGCGGCGCGGATTCATCGGCGTAGACGTAATTGGTGTGCCAGTTGAAGCTGTAGTTGGACACCATGCTGAGCATCTGTGACTGACCGGTCGGCAGAATCGCTTCGATCGACATCGCCTTGCCACGCAGGTGCATGTGCGGCTGGAAGTTCTCGACGCGGCCGGCACGACGCATGACGTGGAAATTGGTGCCCACATACATGGAGTTCGGCGCGATATCGAGGTTGCGATTGCCCCCCGTGATGCCGCTGAAGAGGGCTAGCGACTGGCGATACCTCGGATCCTGGCCCTTCGGGTAGAAGTAAATGCCAAGCTCGATCTGGTCGGTGACATCCTCGTTCGCGGCCGAGTAGTGGATGTCGAACACGATCTTCGAGCCGGGCAGCATCAGCTTGCCGCTGTTCTCGCGCATGATCTCGCCCTGCTTGCCGACGGCCCATTCCATGAACAAGCCGTTCTGCAGACGCGCGTCGGCATCGAGCGGTTGACCGTCATCGCTTTTTTCATCTTGGGACAGACGCGCCAAGGCATGATGGGTGACCTTGCGACCCTTCACGGTCGACGGCCGAATCTCGATCGCTCGAACCCAGCGCGCCTCGGTGAGACCGGTTGGCACGACCGGCTTGTACCAGGCGTCCTGGGCGCTCGACTTCTGCGTATACGGGGGCGACTTCAGGATGAGATCGGGCGGGCCGCCGAACTGCTCCGCGAAGTTCCATACATCGTCGGCCGGCCACTTGACGGGCGACGGCATATCCGTCATCTCGCCCTTGGGGGCACCGTTACTGACCCAGGTGAGGATGGTGTTGAGCTCGGCGTCGGTGAGCGATCGGTCGTTCTTGAAGTGCTGGATGCCCACCCCTTTGTCGAGGTGCCAGGGCGGCATCTGTCGGGATGCCACGCGGTCGCGAACGGACCTGGCCCAGGGCCGAGTCTCTTCGTAGGTCACGAGCGACATCGGCGCAATCGAATCGGGCCGATGACAGGACTCGCACTTGGCTTGGAAGATGCGCGCGACGTCCTTGGTAAACGTCGGCTGGGCCGTCGTCGTTTGCGCTGAAAGCGGCGCCGGAACGACCATCATGCCGATGAATCCAGCGACGCCACACGCGCCACGCACCATCCGGCCTCGCCACCCACCGTGTGCCATTTGCCCGCTCCCTTCGGAGTGTCTGACGCCCAATACTTAGGGACCAATATGCTACCGCCACGGGCCCACTTTGTCACCAGAAAGGTGCATTGGAAGGTCGTTGACATCTGATGCGTGATGATTGATGATGCGTCCCGGTGCGAACGACGCTCGATATCGACGACGATGTGTTGCAGGTGGCCAAGGAGTTGGCGTCGGCTCGCGGCAGCACGGCCGGCAAGGTGTTGTCCGAGCTCGTGCGCAAAGCCCTCGAGCCACCGGCGGCCGTTCGCATCGTCAACGGCGTCCCCGTGCTGCCGCATCGAGCCCGCGGCGCCGAGCGCGCGACGATGAAACGCGTGAACGACCGGTTGGATGAGTAGCGTCGGTGCCGACAGGGGTGGGTCTTCTCGACGTCAACGTGCTCGTCGCGCTCTTCGACCCCGACCACGTGCACCACGAAATGGCGCACGGCTGGTTTGCCGAGAACCGCGCGCACGGGTGGGCGACGTGCCCGGTGACGGAGAACGGCTTCCTCCGCGTGCTGGCGAGCCCCGCCTATGGCAGCCCTGTCGCGCGTCCCGCCGAATTGCTCCAGCGCCTCCAGCGCTTCTGTGCCAGCGGCAATCATCACTTCTGGGGCGATACCGTGTCTCTTCGGGACGCCACTGTGTTCAACGCGGTCTATGCTGCGAGCCACCGACAACTCGACGGCGTCTACCTCCTCGGGCTCGCGGCCAAAATGGGAGGCCGGCTGGTCACCTTTGAACAGCAGATTCCCTTCAAGGCCATTGTCGGCGGCGGCGCCGATTCTCTCGTCGTGATCTCGATGGGCGGCTGACGCGAACGCGTCCGCGCGGTGTGTGTCCGTGACCGGCGGGTAGCGGATCTCTCGGCCGCGGGTTGATCCCAACGTACTTGCTTCTCGCGCTCATCTGGAATGCCCCGCTACTGGTCGGCGGGTTCTCGACGACGCTGCCGAACGATTTGGGCGATCCGCTGCTGAACGCCTGGATCTTGTGGTGGAACAGCAAGGCCCGTCCTCTCACCGAGGCCTGGTGGAGCGCGCCCGCGTTCTATCCAGCCGAGGGCGTGCTCTCCTTCTCGGAAACACTTCTCAGCATCGCGATCCTGACGACTCCCCTGCTGTGGCTCGGAGCGTCGCCGGCCGCTGCGTATAACGTCGCATTCGTGCTGTCGTTCGCCCCGAGCGCGATGATGGCGTACCTGCTGTGCCGCGAGTGTACGGGCAGCCGCGCCGCGGCATTCATCGGCGGCGCGTACTTCGGCTTCGGTCCGCATCGAGCGGCGCACTTGGCGCAGATTCAGATCATGTGGGCGTGGTCGATCCCCCTGCTCTTCTTCGCCCTGTTCCGCTACCGGGCCACGGCGCGACCCGTCTATCTGGCGCTCGTCGCCGCCGCCTGGATGGCCATGGCCATGTCGAGCGTCTACTTTCTGCTGTTCGGGTCGGTTGGAGCGGCGCTTTGGGGTGCGTGGTTTCTGCTGAACTGGCATGGTTTTCGCCGCCTCGCGGTCCTCGCGACCGTGGGCGTGGCAAGTGCGCTGCTCATGCTGCCCCTGTTGCTCCCCTACGCGGCGTGGCACGAGTACTACGGCCTTCGCCGCAACATCGGCGAGATGGAAGCGTTCAGCGCCGATGTCCTCTCCTTCGCGGATGGCGCACATACGCTGTGGACCTGGCCGAATGTCCAGGTCTTGGATCGGCCGGAGGGGCAGCTTTACCCTGGCGTGCTCACGTCGCTCCTGCTGATCGCGGGCGCATGGCAGTGGCGGCGACAGCGGGAGCGCGCGCGCCGCTCGACGCGCACGTCCGCCGTGGTCGCCGCGCTGGGCGCGATGATGATCATCGTCGGCGCCTACGCGGCCTGGAGCGGCGGCCTGCGCTGGCACCTGGG
>JAIVJN010000326.1 GCA_020200025.1 Acidobacteriota bacterium
GGCCCACACTGACCTCTTCGCGCCGTCCACGTCAGCTTGCCGGCGTCTCCCTCCGAAACACCCGGGTTGCGGCAGAGCCATCTGGCCTTCTTGACGGCACGGGAACTCCCGCACCATTCTGGACACGCATTTGTATGGCTGACACCTTCACGCCGGCCCTCTCGCGGTTCATCACCTTCGATCGGAACACGTGGGCACGCCTCAGTGACAACACACCGCTCACGCTCTCGGCGCACGATGTCGATGCGCTGCGCGGCCTGAACGACGCCCTGTCGATGGAAGAGGTGGCCGAGATCTACCTGCCACTGTCGCGCCTGTTGAATCTGTACGTCCGCGCGACCCAAGGCCTCTATGAAGCGTCGCAGCGATTTCTGGGCAACGATGCGGAAAAGGTGCCGTTCATCATCGGCCTGGGGGGAAGCGTGGCGGTGGGAAAGAGCACGACGGCCCGCGTGCTACAGGCGCTGCTCTCACGCTGGCCGAGCCATCCGTCCGTCGACCTGGTGACCACGGACGGCTTCCTGTTTCCCAATGCCGTGCTGCTGGAGCGCGGCCTCATGAATCGAAAGGGATTCCCCGAGAGTTACGACAGGGCGCGCCTCGTGCGCTTCTTGGCCGACGTGAAGGCGGGCTACAAAGAAGTGCACGCGCCTGTCTACTCGCATCAACGCTACGACATCGTCCCGGGCGCGACGCAGATGGTGGTGCATCCCGACGTCGTGATCGTCGAAGGGCTGAACGTGCTGCAGGCGCCAGCACTTGAACGCGCTGACACTCAGCTCTTCGCGTCGGACTTTTTCGACTTCTCGATCTATGTCGACGCGTGCGAGCCGGACATCGAGTCGTGGTATGTGGAACGCTTCTTACGCCTTCGCGACACCGTCTTTCAAGATCCCGATTCGTACTTTCATCGCTACGCGGCGCTGAGCGAAACGGAGGCGAGAGCGACGGCCGCCGAGATCTGGGCCGGCATCAACCGTGTCAACTTGCGGGAGAACATTCTGCCGACACGAATGCGCGCCCATCTCATTCTGCAAAAAGGGTCTCATCATCTGGTCGAACAGATCCAGCTGCGCCGCGTGTAAGTACAACCGAGCGACCTCAAAGAAAGTAGCGCTGGCGCTTCTTCCCGGCTTCCCATCGCTCTCGCGCCGCCCGCACGTCCGACTGCTCGGACACTTCGGCGACGGCGACATCCCACCACGAATCGTAGCCAGGGACGCCGGCCGCCGGGTCGACGGGCACGTAGACGACGGTCGTGCGATCGGCCGCCCGCGCCGTCGCGAGCGCGCCTTCGAACGAGGAGCGATCGGTCACGCGGTGCACGACGGCCCCGAGCGAGGCCGCGTTAGCCGCCAGGTCCACCGGCAGGGCGCCGCCCATCAACGTGCCACGCTCTGTATCGCGGTAGCGATACTCGGTGCCGAATCCCTGCGAGCCCAACGAGCGCGACAAGGCGCCGATGCTGGCGAAGCCCTGGCTGTCGCACAGCACGACAATCAGCTTTACCCCTTCCTGAATGGCCGTGACGATCTCCTGGGCCATCATCAAATACGACCCGTCGCCGACCATGACGTAGACCTCGCGCGAGGGGTCGGCCAGCTTGACGCCTAGCCCGCCCGCGATCTCATAGCCCATGCAGGAGTACCCGTACTCGAGGTGATACGTGCTGGGGCGCCGAGCGCGCCAGAGTTTGTGCAGGTCCCCGGGCAGGCTGCCCGCCGCGGAGACCACGACGTCCTCGGGCCTGACGAAGTCGTTGACGACGCCGATGACCTCGGCCTGCGCGAAAGGCACCTCGCCGCGCTGGCCGACGAGGCGGTCCACTTCGGCGGTCCAGCGGCTGACCCGGGCTGAGAGCGTGGCGCGATATTCCGGACCGGTGGAGTAACCGGCAAGCAACGTCGCAAGCTCGTCGAGCGCCGCGCGCGCGTCCGCCACGATGGGGATCGCCGCGTGCTTGAAGGCGTCGAGCTCGCAGACATTGATCGACACGAAGCGTACACCCGGGTTCGCGAACGCGGTCTTCGACATCGTGGTGAAGTCGCTCAGTCGGGTGCCAATGGCGACGACGAGATCTGCTTCGTGCGCCAGCTGATTCGCGGCAAGGCTGCCGGTCACCCCGATGGAGCCGAGCGCCAATGTATGATCCCAGGGGATCGCGCTCTTGCCCGCCTGCGTCTCACTGACGCCGATGCCGGTGGCTTCGGCGAAGCGACAAAGCGCGTCGCTCGCCTCGCTGTATAGCACGCCGCCGCCCGCGACGATCAGCGGATGGCGACTGGCGCGGATGCACGCCGCGGCGCGGGCCAGCGCCTCGGCATCACCGCGCGGACGCGCGATGCGCCAGTCCCTCTCCTCGAAGAAGGACGCCGGATAGTCGATGGCTTCCGTCTGCGTATCTTGCGGAAGCGCGAGCGTCACGGCGCCCGTCTCCGCCGGTGACGTCAGCACACGCATCGCTTCGGGCAGTGTCGTGACGAGCTGCTCGGGACGAGAGATCCGATCCCAGTAGCGCGACACCGGCCGGAAACAATCGTTCACCGACACATCCTGGCTGTGAATGGACTCCAGTTGCTGGAGCACCGGCGCAGCGACGCGGTCGGCAAAGATGTCGCCCGGCAACAGCAGGACCGGCAGCCGATTGATGGTCGCGCCCGCCGCCCCGGTCACCATGTTGGTGGCGCCGGGCCCGATCGAGGTGGTGCAGGCGAAGGCTCGCAGCCGGTTCGACATCTTGGCGAAAGCGGCCGCCGTGTGCACCATCGCCTGTTCGTTGCGGCACTGGTAGTAGCGGATGCGATCGCTCATCTGATCGAGCGCTTGGCCGATGCCGGCCACGTTGCCGTGACCGAAGATGCCGAACACGCCCGCGAAGAACGGTTGACGACGGCCGTCGCGCTCGCTGAACTGGACGGTCAAAAAGCGGACGAGCGCTTGCGCCATCGTCAATCGGATCGTCGACGCCACGGTGCGTGCTCCCTTCACGAAGTGCAGAGTGCAGAGTTCAGAGTGCAGAGTCCAGTGGAGAGTTCAGGTGCAAAGTGCAAAGTGCAGAGTTGAGAGGTCAACGAAGTTCACAACGCACCGTGCGCAGTGCACAAACATAACTGCCAACTGCCAACTGCCAACTGTCAACTGCCAAGGGCCTGCCGCTTGCCATCTGCCGTCTCGTGTGCCGCTTGCCGCCTGCCGCTTGCCCGTATGCCGCCTGCCCGCCTTCGCAGCCCGCTGGACTGCTTCGGCGCGACCGCGCCGCAGCTCGTCCGCCGAACTGACGAGCGTAGGCGGGCCGCCTGCCGATAAGGAAGCACACAGTCAGTCTGGCTTGTCTGGGTTCGGCAGCATCACATCGCGCACGAGCTGGCTGAGGTCGTGGCAGGCGCCGAGAAATTGCCGCAGCGTCCGGCGGGCGGGTGGGTAGCTGTCGAACTCGTCGACGGTCAAACCGTTCTCGTCGTAGGCGCGGCGAAAATCCGCAAACCGATGGTGCAGATCGTCGACGATATGTGTGCTCACGGGAGTGTCGATCCGTGGAACGACCTCGATGTCACTCGCCACGAATCGCTTCTGCCACGCCGAGGGCGGGGAAATCACGACGTCGCCACCGATGAATTCGCTCCACTGCATGTGATTCCTGAACGCGGCCGACAGCAGGCGCGTTCGGTAGCCGCGCTCCCGAAACAGGCGATACGTCTTCTTGAAGACGGCAACGCCCGCCCATTCGAGATGGCCGGGATCGGTGCTGATGCCTTCTCGTTCCATGACCACTTTCAGCCAGTCGTCCAACCGGCCGACCATGAGCGTGCACACAGGTCCCATGGTGGCAACATCGAGACCCGCCGCCTCGCGACGCTCGAGGCCACGCTCGACCGCTTGGGCAACAGCCATGCACTGCGGGAGGGTGAATGAGACAGTGGCGTTGATGCTGATGCCCTCGGCCGTCGCTTCTTCGATCGCAGCAATGCCGGCACGCGTCGCCGGAATCTTGACCAGGATGTTCGGCGCGAGGCCGGCAAAGCGCTCCGCCTGTCGGAGAATCGCCGCCGAATCCCGGTAGAGCCTCGGATCGGTCTGAAGCGATAGGCGCCCGTTTCTTCCCTTGTGGGTTGCGAACGCCGGCGTCAGGAGGGCCGCGGCGTCCACGGAGAGCTGTTCGACCACGCGCCAGCCGATCTCGTCCTCTGTGGCCGTCGGTAGCTCGCGCATCACCCCGGCGATGCGCGGACGCCACTGAGCGATGTGTGCTTTCAATATCGCGTGCGCGATCACCGGGTTGCAGGTGGCGCCGACGGCGCCGTGCTCGATGGCAAACTGCAGCTCGTCGAGATCCGCTGAGTCATTCCACAGACACGTCGGCGTCGTCTGCGTCATCTGGTGCAGCGGGCTCTTCCACGCGAGGCGAGCGGATTGGTCGGTCTGTGAGGCCACGTCTCGTGATGATAAATGGCACGGCGACGCAGCGGGCAGTTTTTCCTTTGCGGCCGATTCTGCCCTCTGCCTTCTAACTTCTGCCTTCTGCCCGGGCGGTGCCCGGCGTCGACCACTCAGGCGATCGTGTCGACAACTCCCCCATCCACGCGCAGCGCGGCGCCGGTGGTGGCGGAGGCCCGCGGAGATGCGACGTAGACAACCATGTTGGCGACCTCGTCGGACGTCGCGAGCCCCCGATGATCGAGCTGGGCCGGTTGGCCTTCACGAACGCGAGACCTGCCGCCTCGAGCGATTGGCCAGCCCTTGCGGCCGGGTCGCTCAGCATGGCCTCGACCCCCTCGGTTTGCGTCGGACCGGGCAGCACAGCATTGACGGTGACGCCGGTGCCCGCAAGCCGCTTTGGCGAGCCCGCGCGAGATCGACAGCAGCGCCTTCCTGGTGAATCCGTAGTGGATCATGCGGGGGGAATGTTCAGAGCCGATTCCGAGGGCAGGAAGATCACGCGGCCCCACTTCCGCTCCACCATTCCCGACAGGTAGATGCGCGCCAGCCGGACGCCCGCCATCACGTTCACCTCGAAGAAGCGGGTCCATTCACGACAACCTTCGCGCCAGACCCCGCGAAACCTTTGGCGATCGCGAACCCGATTCCGACCGTCGAGCCGGTGACGATGGCCGTTCGGCCGGAAAGATCAACAAGCATCTGACGCTCCTCTGCTCTGGCTGCTGGTTCGAAGCACAGCAGTCTGGCACGCTGTCCCGAACGGTTCAAGGAGGATGGCGCCGGCGTCGGCGAAGAGACAGGGCGATTCGGCACCGACGATAGCTTTCAGGTGGACGCAGCACGTGCTCACTCGTTGCGGAGCGTGACGAGCGGCTCGAGGCGCGCGGCTCGGCGCGCCGGAAGATAGGTCGCAAGCCACGCGCTCAGGGACAGCACCACGACAATCGAGAAGAACACCGCAGGATCCGTGGTGCTGACGCCGAAGAGCAACGTTCGAAGCACTCGTGTGAGGAGGAGGGCGGCAATGAGCCCCAAGGCGACACCCACCGCCACCATTGCGAATCCCTGGCGGAGAAGCAGGGCGACAACCTCGCGTCGAGCGGCGCCAAGCGCCAGCCTGATGCCAATTTCTCGCTGCCGCTGTGTGACCGCAAACGACATGACCCCGTAAATCCCCATCGCCGCCAGTAAGGCCGCCATGGCCGCGAACGCCGCCAACACGCTCATCTGCAAGCGGGGCTGCGCGACGGACGCGGCCACGCGAGTGCTCATGGTCTGAATGTTGGCGACCGGCTGATCCGGGTCGATCGCCGCGATTTGCTGACGAACAGGACTGGCGAGCCCGAGGGGTTCGCTCGCGGTGCGGACGACGAGGAACATATTGGTCGCGCCCTCCGATCCTTGTGCGTACGGCACGTAGACGAGCGGCAACGCCGATCCATCCATCGTACCGTAGAGAACATCGTCGACGACCCCAACCACCGTGAACTTGTCGGGTTCGTCATCGTCCGGCAGCGTTCCCGCTCGGCGTGCCTCTTCGATCAGGGACTTCGGGAAGAGCTCGCGCGGCGGATTGACGGAAATGATCTTGCCGAGGGCGTCGGCGCCCCCATAGTGGCGCCGAACCATCTCGTGATTCACGATAGCCACCTTGGGGCCCTCGAGCGTGTCATTGTCCGTGAACGCGCGGCCGCTGCGAACTCGAATTCCGAGGGTCCGGAAATAGTCTCCCACGACGACGCGATACTGAATCGGAGAAAGTCCCGTGAGATCGCTCGGCAACGGCCGATCGAAGAACGTTCGACATATTTCTGCGCCGGAAGATTGATCTGCAACGTCAGCACGCGATCGGCCTGGAAGCCAGGGTCGATCCGCAGCAACTGAGACATGCTCTTCACCATCAGCCCAGCGCCAACCAACAGCACGAGCGACAGCGCGACCTCTGCCACGACCAGCGCCGCGCGAAGGCGGTGGCGGCCGCGTGAGTCGGACGCACTCCGGGTGCTGTCTTTCAACCCCTCGACGAGGTCGGCCCCGACACCGTGCAGTGCGGGCGCCAAGCCCAAGAGAATGCCGGTGACCACGGCGATGGCGCACGTGAACGAGAGCACGGTCGGATCGACGCGAATGTCTTGTGCACGCGGCAGCACCTGCATGCTGAGCGCGTTGAGTGCGTTCGTCGACGCGTAGGCCAGGCTGAGCCCAAGCGCACCACCAGCAACAGAGAGCGAGAGACTTTCGACCAAGAACTGCCGGACGAGCCGAGCGCGGGTCGCGCCCATCGCAAGCCGAACGGCAACCTCGCGCTGCCGCACGACCCCTCGCGCCAGCAACAGATTGGCGAGGTTGGCGCACGCGATCAAGAGGACAAAGGCGACCGCGCCGAGCAGAACGAGCACGGGTCGGCGCACCGCTCCCGAGAGCGCCTCTCGCAGCGACGAGACCGCGAGCACCGTACCTTCGTTGACCGATTGCTCGGCAATGATTGCCTCGGACAGCCGATTCAGGTCGCCCGCCGCCTGCTCCAGCGTCACATCGGCCCGCAACCGGCCGAGCATGCGCAGGAAATAGTTACTGTGCGAGTTCAGATTGTCGCCCGGCTCGAACGCCATCGGCGCGACGAGCTGGACGTCGAGACCCATGAAGGAAAAGGCGGGCGCAAGGACGCCGATGACGACGTGGGGCTCGCCGTTGAGCGTCACTGGCCGGCCGATGATGCGGGAATCTGCACCGAACCGCCGGCGCCAGAGCCCATCGCTCAAGACCACGACGCGATGCGCGCCCCACTCCTCATCCTCGAACACGAAGCCGCGACCGAAGGCCGGTTGGATCCCGAGGTTCGCAAAAAACCCTGAAGAGGCGACCAATGTCGGAACGCGCTCCGGGTCGGCGCTCCCGGTCAAATTCATCGATCGCGTGTAGAAGGCGTCGAGGTGCGAGAGTGTGCGGTTGTGCTCGCGATAGACGTAGAAATCCGGTGGCGACGTCAACATCAGCGAGCGATCCGCGGCCTGCGCGGTCTGCACCGACACCAGCCGCGCCGGATCGTCGTAGGGTAACGGTCGAAGCAGCACCGCGTTGACGACGCTGAACATGACGGCGTTGGCGCCGATGCCGAGCGCGAGGGTGAGGAGGATGATGCCAGTCAGTGCCGGGTCTCGGCGCATCAACCGCATGGCAAATCGGAGATCCTTCACCGCTGTTTCGACGACGGGCAGGCCCTGCCGATCGCGATAGCGCTCCCGGGTCTGCTCGATACCGCCCAACTTGATGAGGGCGTGTCGACGCGCGTCTGTCGCGCTCATTCCCGCGCGCAGGTTGTCGTCGATGTGCATCTGGAGGTGCGATTCGAGCTCGGCCCTGAATTCGCGATCTCGATCCTCGCCGCCAGCCAGGCCACCGAGCCGACCAATCAAGGCGCGCAGCGACCTCATGACAAACGGTCCCCGCCCAACAGGAATCGGTTGAGGATCGCCGACGTTCGCTCCCACTCGCGCGTCTCGTTCTCCACGCGGCCTCGTCCGGCTCGGGTCAATCGATAGTATTTCGCCTTGCGGTTATTGTCGGAGACGCCCCACTCCGCGGCGATGTCGCCTTCCTGTTCGAGCTTCAACAGCGCGGGATACAGAGTGCCGTAGTTGATCGCCAACTGCTGGCCGCTGGTCTGCTCGATGCGCCGCGCGATGCCGTACCCGTGCAGCGGACCCATCGTCTCGAGGGTCTTCAAGATCATCAACGCCAGCGTGCCTTGCTTGACATCGCTCCGGTCGCCCATGTGC
>JAIVJN010000093.1 GCA_020200025.1 Acidobacteriota bacterium
GTCTCGAGGCGCGGAACCGGTTTCTCGTCGAACTCGACGACGTCGTTCGCCCGTTGACGGACGCCGAAGCGATTACGTTTACCGGCGCGAAAGCGTTGGGAAAACCCTCGGCGTCAATCGCTGTGCCTATGCCACCGTTGAAGACGACGAAGACACGTTCGTTCTCACCAGAAACTACACGAACGGCGTCCAGAGCATCGTCGGACGGTACACGTTTACGCAGTTTGGGGAGGAATGCCTGCGGCTCATGAGGGCAGGCGAGCCGTACGTTCTTGTTACCGACAGCGACACCGACCGGCGCGTCATGGCGGGCGAGCGCCTTTCCTACACGATGACCGCGATCCGCGCGGTCATCTGCGTGCCAATTCTCAAGCACGACCAGTTCGTTGCCGCGATGGCCGTCCATACGGCGGTTCCACGAGCGTGGGAGTCGGACGAGGTCGAACTCGTTCATCGGGTCGCCAGTCGGTGCTGCGAATCAATCGAGCGCGCCCGTGTAAGCCACGAGCTGCGCGAGAGCGAACATCTCTTTCGGGAACTGGCGAACTCCATCGCGAACCTTGCCTGATGGCGCGCCCGGACGGCTGGAATCTACTGGCTCAACGACCAGTGGTACTCGTATACCGGGAGGACACCAGCCGACATGGAGGGCTGGGGGCGCGGAAGTGGTGGCGAAAGCCATCGAGATCACGAGTTCCCTGCTAGAGCAGCGCTCCCAGACCCTCGACGTGGATGTACCGAGAAGAGGTCTCCCTGTGAAAGGCGATTCGATGCGTCTCGGTCAAGTGATCTCAAATTTAGTAAACAATGCCGCTAAGTACACCGCTTCTGGAGGACACATCACAGTGTGCGCGCGCGCCGAACAGGACGAAGTTGTGCTGCGCGTTCGTGACACCGGGATAGGCATTCCGGCCGACGTCCTGCCAGGCGTGTTCGACCTGTTCGTGCAGGAGCGGCAGGCGATCGATCGCAAGGAGGGCTCGGCCTCGGATTGACCATCGTTCGAAATCTGGTCGAGTGCCACGGCGGAACGGTGTCGGCTCATAGTGAGGGGCGAGGAACAGGCAGCGAGTTCGTTGTCGTTTGCAGAGGCAATAGAGGCTGCGGCGCTGCAGAATCAAGCAGCCAGCAGCGCGGTCAGGGCACACAGCATCGCGGCCTGCGCCTGACGCCGTCCGGATTCTCGTCGTTGATGACAACGTCGATGGCGCCGAGATGCTCGCGACTGCGTCGAGCGCCAAGGGCTACGACACACGCGTTGCGCACGATGCACCAGCCGCGCTGCGCATCGCTGCGGAGTTCCGTCCCGGAGTTGCATTCTTGGATATCGGGCTACCAGTCATGGACGGCTATGAGTTGGCTGCGCGCCTGCGTGAGCTTCCAGGTGTGGACGATACCCGGTTCATTGCGCTAACGGGATACGGCCAGGAATCAGATCGTCAGAAACGCGCGAGGCCGGCTTCGCTCACCACCTTGTGAAGCCCGTCGATCTCGATGCGATCGATGTTCTTCTCGCTGGCGATGAGCCAACAGTTGCGGGTGACGGCAAGGTTCTGTCACCCGCGGTACCGTACCAGAAAGGTGGGTAGCTATCGGTCGGTCGGCGACTTTTTGAAATGCGCTATGCGTATGGCGTTTTCGAGATAAGCGCTGAGCGCCCCCCGACGGATCGCGAGGGGAGTCCCTCGGCTGTACCGGATCAATCCCCGCTCCCGGAAATGCCCGAGCGTGAGAGTCACATGGGGGCGGCTCATCGCCGCCATACGGGCTAGCTCGACATGGGTTGCGTGAACCACGACATCATCAGTGCGCTTCTGCGTCTTGACGCCTTTCCCTGCAAGTTGCAGCAGCAATCGCCCCAGCCGCTCCTGCG
Organism: Acidobacteriota bacterium; assembly: GCA_020200025.1. Taxonomy (GTDB): domain Bacteria; phylum Acidobacteriota; class Vicinamibacteria; order Vicinamibacterales; family UBA2999; genus JAIVJN01. The sequence continues at coordinate 1,874 of JAIVJN010000093.1, forward strand.
CACCACGGTGGGCGAGTACCTCTGATCGCGTTTCGCAATCGCTCAGCCTCAGGCAGAAGGTGCACACGAGCGACTCTACGGCGTCGGGCGTCCTTCGCAGGTAATCCACGAACACGCTGTACGCAATCTCAATAACGGCGGCATCCGCGCACGCCCTCGCAAACGTCCGGCGAAGACCACCTTCCTCTGCACAAAAGCACAGTTCGCCAAACGGCTGAGACGGTTTGACAATTTGCAGCAGCAGGTCGCGCCCGTTGGCATCTCCGCTGAAAATTCCAATTTCGCCCCGCTCCAGAAAGTAGATGCGATCAGCGCGGTCGTCGGGTTGCCACACCGCGGCGCCGTTCCGAAACTTTCGGCGGCGGCCGATCGACCCGTCCTGCGGCAACTGCTCTGTGCTGAGCTCTGTCAGGTTCACACAGGTGCGGTGCTCGGCGAAAGCGAAGCTTGTGCGTTGCTTGTTGGCGGCCATGCCGCAGAGCTTAGCAAACCAGCGGCTGCGATGACGTCAGCGGGCATACATCGGCAAGCAACACTCCTAGCGTAGTCTTGCGTTGTGGAGGTATGCGATACGGGAGCAATCAACCGACGTCACGTCGGACGACACGTTTGCTCGACGTCCGCGTACGCTTCGCCGTCACAACGCACGCCCGGTTCCTCGGGACGAGCGAATCATAAAAAGGACTCTATGCATCCCACACCTCTGCGAACCGGCCTTGCGGGCCTGCTCGTCGTTGCCGTTCTCATTCCGGTGGCCGTGGCCGGCCAACAGCCCCGTGGAGCCAGCCACACTGACCTCGCGGCCGTGCAGAAGATCGTTGACGGCTGGCCGAATCGTCCGAAGCTCGGAGCGATGCAGATGCTCGAAAAGTACGGCCTTCCGCAGGAGGCCACGAGCGAAAAACTCGTTTGGCACAATCAAGGTCCGTACATGCGCATCAACGTGACCAAAGCGGAACATCACCACGACTTTCCGAAACCGCACATGGATTACATGGAACATACGATCGCGTATCAGGTGCCGGCGGACAAGGCCGATGCGCTGGCGGAGTATGACGGCAGCCTGACCTTCGACCGGACCCGCGGGGAAATGTCGGCGCGGTGCGATCTCGAAGGTCACAACATCCTGACCCTCAATCTCGCTCACGACGTCGTCATGGGAAAGATGAACGCCGATGCGGCGAGAAAGGCTTTCGGCGAGAACGTGGTCGATGACGCCAAAGGCAAGTACCCGCCCTACACCACCGCACTTCGGTTCGAACCCAAAAAGCAGGGTGTGATGTTCGCGGACATGCCCGTGATTCCCGGCTCACCGAAACGCGCGATGGGCGATGCTGATGCGAAGGGTGACGCGGAGATCCTTGGGCTGGTTGGCGCGGTCAACGACAACGAGATCGTCGCGGCCATGGAGGCTGGCAAGAAGAAGCTCAGTCAACCAGTCGCTGACTACGCGAAAATGCTGCACATGGAGCACGGGATGAACCTCGAAAAGACCCTGATGCTCGGGCAGAAGATCAACGTCACGCCGATGGAAACGGCCGAAGTCGACAAGCTGCGCGTTAAAGGCGCCGGGGAACTGGCGATGCTCGTGCCGCTTGATGGCGAGAAATTCGCGGCCGCCTACCTGGCGGCGATGATCAAGGGGCACACCGAGGTGCTTGACATGATCGACAACCAACTCCTCAAGCGCGCTTTAAACGAGGCAGTAAAGGCGCACCTCACGGAAACCCGCGGGAGTGTCGCGAAGCACCTCGCGGGCGCGAAGCAACTCCAGGCGGGCTCAACGCGTTAAGCGGTGATATCGATGGCAACCACACGGCATCGGCCTTCGTCGGCCATCTGCGCGATCGTATTGCTGAGTGCGGCCGCGTGTGGCCGCACTCAGCCGTCGTCCGCGGCAGCGCCACGAGCGGCATCGGACGGCCCCGCTAACGCTCAAGCCTTGCCGCAGCGACTGACTGGCACCGCTGCCTCGGGTCGCGACGTCTACCGCTTCGAAACGTTCGGTAACGAGAGATTCTGGACGGACGCCATGCGCTTACCTCAAGGCATGGAAGCGGCCAGGTTCACGCCAAAGCAGGCGCTCGAGGCAGGGCTTCAAGTCGACGTGGATGCCGTGCCAGCAGCGTTGCGGACGATTCTCGAGCGTGAGCTCAAAACGGATCTCTCGCCAGCGGCAGCGCCGGCGCTCAACGATCCGGCGACGACCGTCGCGCTCGTCAATGCGAACGCTGTTGTCGGTGTCGTGCCCAAAGACACGAACCGAGACGGTAGGCTCGATATCAAGAACGGCGACAAGGTGGGCGTCACGTGCACCATCTGCCACACGATTACCGATAAATCGGTCTTCAACATGCCCAACGGCGGATCGATTGGGCGGCGCGTCGATGGTCCCGCCGCGCTCACCCTCGACATGGGCAAACTCCTCGCCATCGCAGCGAACTCGCGCGCCTACTATCCGAATCTGCAGCAGTCGTTCGTCGGCATCTCGATCGGACGGGCGCCTTCAGGAGTCGGGCCGCATTCCACCGAAGCCGAGGTCGATGCCTATCTCACAAATCGCGGGTACTACCCCGTCGGCACGTTCGATGAAACGCACGACGGAAACGGTAACTCGGTGAAAAACGTCCCCCTCTTCCGGCAGGACCTGGCGGCGCCCTACGGCAGCGCGGGGGAACATGCGTTGCTCGAGAACATCGGTAACGGTTCGTACACCACGAACCTGGATCTGACGACCCTCGCAACGCCGGACGGGCGCGCCTTTCTGGAGATGAAAGCCGGACCGGCGGGCAAACAGCTCTCCGATGAATACGCCTCGATCCTTCGTGATACCGGAGTGACTGGCTTTCCGTACGTCGTGGCGCGTCGAACAGGAAGGGTCGGCGCGGCCGAGAGTCCTGTAGGCCTGCGTGTCGACGAGCAGAAGTTGCTCGACATGAACGCCTATCTTGCGGATCTCCCGGCGCCCCGCGGGGCGCAGGCAGACGCGAGCGCCGCTGCGCGCGGCCGGGAGATGTTTCGGGGGAGTTGCACGGCCTGCCACAATGTCGACCAGAGCAAAGTCGTTCCTGCGATGCTGGTCGACTTGAAGACGCTGTGGCCGGGTTATGTGCCGATTCCCGCTGGCGTGAGAGGTGACGGAAAGCTGAGCACGATCCTGAATGCGCCCGGCACCTTCGATGACAAGATGATCGTGGTGGATGCGAGCGATCGTGGAGAGAAGCGCGGCAATGCGATGCCGCTTCTTCTGGACTTGGCACGCACGACTCTTTTCCTTCACGACGCCTCGGTGCGCAGCCTTGATGCGCTGCTGGATTCGCAGCGCGGCGATCACGCGCCGCACCCTTTCTATATTGACGGCATTGAGGATCGACAGGCCATGATCGAGTTCCTCCGGGGCCTGGAGACCGGCAGAACACAGGCGAGAAGGTAGGTCGTATGTGCGGGACTTGCCGCCGACACTAGTCTGCAGGGCCATCACTTTACGTGTCCGTGGCCTGCACGCTGGTGTCGGGAAGCATCGCGTCGGACAAGATGATGAAGTGACAGCGGCGCAGATTGAAAGAATGCGGGGAGGCGATCAACGAACATACGATGATCGCCTCATTTACGAATCCATTCGGAGGTCTCGATGCGCTTTGTTCCCACCCGCATTCACGGAATCGCTGATTGGCTGTTGGGCGCGTTGCTGATTGCGCTGCCATGGCTGCTGGGCTTTGCGCGCGGCGGCCCCGAAACCTATGTGCCGGTCGCGCTGGGTTCAATCGGTCTATTGGTCACCTTTTTCACCGATCATGAGTACGGGATTGTCCGCCGCATTCCAATGAGCGGACATTTGGCAGTTGATGCCTTGGCGGGCGCCGCCCTCGCGGTTTCTCCGTGGGTTCTCGGTTTTGGCGAAACGGTCTGGCTGCCGCATCTCGTTCTCGGTGTGACGGAACTGGCCGCTGCCTTTGTCACCAAGACAGTCCCGGGGGATCGCCGATCCGCGAGTTGACGCATGGAGAGGGTGACAGCGGAGGGAAAGCGATTTCGGTCAGAGCCTGGCCGTCATCGTCTGCACACCTGACGGTTGCTCCGTCACCGCAACCGTCGGAAGCCTGAAGCAGACGGGCCCACATCCGCGAGAACGAAACCGCGTAGCGGATCAGTATTCGGCAGTTCTGTGCTGCTCCAGTTGGCACAACCAGCTCGTCAGTGGGTTCCATCTGGGACAAATCTGGGCCACCACTCCTTCATCTCCGCCCTCAATCGCCTGCAAGTAGCTGAAGGCCGGTGCGGTTACGGCGGTTCGAACAAAGCCGTCTCTGTCGAACGCAATTCCCTCCGGGAAGAACAGTTGTTGGAACCGCTGTCGCTTCGCTCGGCGTTTGCGAGCTCCCCGCGCACGGCGGCCGTCCGCGCCTTCCAAATCTGCAGCACCGATTCTTTGAGTAGCCGCATGTAGCCACGCGACGGCTGCAGCAGCGCCAGTTCGTCGGCGAACAGTCCTTCGAGCTTCGTCTTCGATGGGTTGACCGCGCGGCAGCCAGGCCGGCAGTGGTAATACGCGTAATACTGGTTGCGACCCTTCGACCAGCTACCGGTCAGACCGCGTCCGCAGGACTCGCAGCGGACGAGGCCCCGCAGCGGGAGGTCAGGATGCGCTCGCTGTCGCGGCGCCGCTGTTGGCATTCGACCAGACGAGATCGCCTGAACGCGGTAGAACAGCTCCTCGGAGATCAGCGGCTCGAAGTCGCCACGCTTGCCGCGAACGCCGTACTCGGGCACGTCCACGATGCCCGCATACAACTGATTGCGCAGCAGCATGCCGATCGCTTGAAACGTGAGCGGCTTTCCGCGGCGATTGGTGAGGCCCCAGGTCCTGGCCCGTTTCAGCAGTTGTTTTTTTCGTGTATTGACCTGTCGCGTAGTCCTCGAACGCGCGTCGTACGAGCGGCGCCCGTTCCGAATCGTGGATCAGGCTCTTCCCCATCGACCGCGGAGCGTTCAAGTACCCGATCGGCGCCAGGAACACCCATCGTCCCAGTTCGAGCGCGGCTTTCATGCCGGCGCGCGTGCGATCGGACCGCACGTCGTTGTGTCGAATTGCGCGAACGCGGCGAGGACGCCTTCCATCAGCTTCCCGGTGGAGGTGTCGTCGATCGGCTCGGTTGCAGAGCGCAAGGAAATGCACAGCGATTTGCAAGTGTGAACGAAGAGCGAAGTGGTCGTACTTGTCCCGTGCGAAGCGCGTCAGGTTGAACACGACCACGAAGTGCACGCGGCCCCTGTTCAGTCGGCAGTACGTGAGCAGGTTCTGAAGCTGGCTGCGATCCGTGGCTTGGCGCTCTCGCCTTCCTCGTGAAAACGTTCGAGAATCTCATAGCCCTGCCGGCGGCAGATTAGACCCATTCGTGGGCACTGGCAAGGCGCGTTTACGAGGCACAATCTCTACTTAGGGATTCGGCAACCAGTCTCGGAAACCGTGATAGCTCGCGAGAAGTCGCGTGGTGGCGATATGCGCCCCAGCGTCGGCGACGCCGATGAGAATCGCACCGGTGGCGAAGCTACGAGTTTCCTTCAGAAAAACTGAAGCAGGCTATCACACGGCGCTGATGAGCCAGGGTCAGTCTTGTTTGACATCGGGCCGTCCGCTCACGCGGCCCGAACGGGCCTGTACTCCTGTTCCGCTACGGGAGGCTCGCCAAGTTCCGCGAGGAGTTGGTTTAGGCGATTCAGTGGAACTGCTTGCGGTGCGGTGATCTCTACGCCGAGAGGTCGACCTGAAGCGGCATAGTCGACGATGAGAAGCCCATCCTGTGATGCCACGGTTCTCACGCTCTTCTCCCCGGTGGGATGCGAGAGGTGCAGGTACGCCGCAAACACCCGGCCCTTCCGGTAGGTGACTTGAAGCGAGCGTTCCGTCATTGGGACACCTCGTATACGGG
>JAIVJN010000254.1 GCA_020200025.1 Acidobacteriota bacterium
GCGATGGTGCGTCCCACGAGTGGTCGCCTCACGTGGCTCCTCGATGCGCTCGCGGCGCAATTCGTTCAGTCCGTTTCGTGAAAGGAGCCGCCGTGTCCACTGAACCAGCCGTCCACGAGGCACTGCGCGAGCCCCGGGGCGCTGCCGACGCGCGGCGAGGCGGCGGACGCGCGAAGCCCGCGCCTGCCGGGCCGTGCGCGATCGTGATCTTCGGAGCCGGGGGCGACCTGACGCGGCGACTGTTGATGCCGTCGCTCTACAACCTCGACGAGGACAGGCTGCTGCCGGAGCAGTTTGCCGTCGTAGGGTTCGCGCGGACCGAAGTCGAGGAACAGACGCTGCGCGAAGACTTCCGCAGGAGCATTCGCGAGTCGGTGGATCCGCCCGTCGATGAAACGCGGCTCGAGTGGCTGCTGTCGCGCTTCTCATACATCCGCGCCGACTTCGGCGAGCCGTCGGGATGGAATCAGCTCGTGGCGAAGCTGGGCGAGCTCGATCGCGAGGCTCGAACGGCCGGCAACTACCTGTTCCACCTGGCGACTGGTCCCGACCAGTTCCTCGAGGTCTGCGAGCGGCTTGCCGAACGAGGACTGCTGAAGGAAGCGAGTGGCGGATTCCGCCGCATCGTGGTGGAGAAGCCATTCGGCCGAGATGTCGAGTCGGCACACGCGCTCAACGAAGGGCTGCGCGAGCTGATGAACGAGCGGCAGATCTACCGCATCGACCATTACCTCGGTAAAGAGACCGTTCAGAACATTCTCGTGTTCCGCTTCGGCAACGGCATCTTCGAGCCGGTCTGGAATCGCCGTTACATCGATCACGTGCAGATCACGGTCGCCGAGACGTTGGGCGTCGAGACCCGCGGCGCGTATTACGATCAGACCGGGGCGCTTCGCGACATGGTGCCCAACCACCTCTTTCAACTCCTCACGTTTACGGCGATGGAGCCGCCAAGCTCTTTCTCAGCGACGGCCCTGCACAACGAGCAGGTCAAGGTGCTCGATGCCGTCGAGCCGCTCACCGCAAACGATTGCGGAACCACGACGCTGAGGGCTCGGTATGAAGCCGGGATGATGGACGAGCAGGCGGTTCAGGGCTACCGCGAGGAACCGCGCGTTTCGCCGTCGTCGGCCACCGAGACATATGCGGCGTTCAGGCTGTCGGTGGACAACTGGCGCTGGGCGGGGGTGCCGTTCTATTTGCGCACCGGCAAGCGACTGGCGGCCAAGAGGAGTGAGGTCGTCATCNGCGATCCGCCACTGGCGCTTTTCCGACACGCATCCGTCGAGCTTCCCGTTGCCGCGAACCGACTGGTCCTCTCGATTCAGCCGGAGGAGAGCATCTCCCTCGAGCTTGCGGCAAAGATGCCGGGCCCCTCGATTGTCATCGAACCGGTGCACATGCGGTTCAAGTATGCCGATTACTTCGGCATCGATCGGCAGACGGGCTACGAGACGCTGCTCTACGATGCGATGACGGGTGATCGCACGTTGTTCAAGCGCTCCGACATGATCGACCGGGGCTGGGCGATCGTCCAACCAATTCTCGATGCCTGGCAGGCCGGCGCCTGCGGGCTTGCCACCTATCGCGCCGGCACCGACGGTCCGCGCGAGGCCGACGAGCTCATGCGCCGCGACGGTCGCGCCTGGCGGACGCTGAGATGACACCGCGGTCGGCCGCTGGTGCGCGCTGTGACTGGATCGGCTGACAGCTTGCCCTCCTGACGAACAGGCGTTTCAGCCCGTCGCCGTCTCAGCACGAGTGCCTTGGCGCGCCTGGCGCGCCTACTTTTGCTCGACGTGACCACCAAAACCGAAGCGCATTGCGGATAGCAGCCGGTTGGCAAAGTCGTCAGCGCCGCGTGAGCTGAAACGTTGGAAGAGCGCCGCGGTCAATGCAGGAGCCGGAACGCCCAGGTCGATTGCGGCGTGCGCCGTCCAGCGCCCCTCGCCCGAGTCGCCAACACGACCCTCGAACTGCTGCAGATGCGCGTCTCGAGCCAGCGCCGCCGCTGTCAGGTCGAGAAGCCACGATCCGATCACGCTGCCGCGCCGCCACACCTCGGCGATCGCCGGAAGGTCGAATTGATACCGGTAATGCTCAGGCCGATCGAGCGGTGCGGTCGCGGCGTCAATCGGTCGTGCCTCGTCGCCCCCATTGGCGTGCTCGAGGAGGTTGAAGCCTTCCGCGTATGCGGCCATGAGGCCGTATTCGATGGCGTTGTGCACCATCTTGACGAAATGGCCGGCGCCGGCCGGACCGCAGTGCAGGTAACCGAATTCGGCAGGCGTGCCGGCCAGCGGAGAGTCGGGCAGGGGAAGGGCCGCGTCGGCTCCTGGCGCGAGCGATCGAAAGATCGGCTCGAGATTCGCCACGACGGCAGTTTCACCGCCGACCATCAGGCAATAGCCGCGATCGAGCCCCCACACGCCTCCGCTCGTGCCAACGTCAACGTAGTGGAGTCCCCGCTCGCTGAGCTCGCGCGCGCGACGGATGTCGTGATGGTGAAGCGTGTTGCCGCCGTCGATGATCGTATCGCCGGCGTGAAGAAGCGGCGCCAGATCGCCAATGACCGAATCGACGATGCCGGCAGGGATCATGATCCAGATGGCGCGAGGCGGCGTCAGGGCGCCCACGAGCTCCGCGAGGGAGGCGGCGCCTGTGGCACCCTCGCCGCTCAAGGTTCCCACGACGTCATGGTCGCGATCGAACACGACGGGTTGATGTTGCTGCAGCAGGAGCCGGCGCGCGATGTTCGCGCCCATTCGACCCAGACCGATGATGCCGAGTTGCATCGCGCTATTGTAGACAGGTATCGAGTGCAGAGTCTCCGAC
>JAIVJN010000255.1:0-1384 GCA_020200025.1 Acidobacteriota bacterium
CGTCGGGAAGCCGCTGGTGCCCGACTTGAAGACGCCGTTGTTGCCCTCGGACGAGGCAAAGGCATAGAGCGGCGAGCGTAGCCATCCGCCATTGAAGAAGTTGGCGTCGAACGCATAGCGACCGTTGGGTGTGTGGTAGGAGGCGACGTACACCGCCTGCGCCGCGACAGGAACCGGCGAGGCGAGGGCCACCTCTTGCCAGCCGCTCGCCGACGCGTCACCGAGGAACGGCGCCGTGGCCAGGAGCGCGCCGGCGCCGCTCCACAGATTCACCTTGAGACCCGAGCTGCCGGCGCCTTTGTAGAACCGAATGGCGCTGATGTAGCCGTCGACCTCGGAGCGGAACCGCACGCCGAGCTCATACGGGTTGGTGTCGCCAGTGTCAATCGCCGTGGGTGCCGTCGTGAGATCCCACAGGCTGCACGGGCAGTTGGGCGGCGCAGTCGTGCTGAACGCCCAGGTGACATCGGAGACCATGCTGATGCCGGACGAGTCCTTGACGCCGGACGATCCACCGCGAATGCGCACGGTGTAGGCGCTGTTGAAGGCAAGGGCCGACTGCGGCGTGAGGGTCGCACGACGCGACGGATCGTCGTAGGTCACCGTGGCGGGGACCACCTGGTTCGACGGGTTGCGGAGCTCGACGGTCGCCGTCGTGATCGTCGCGGCGGACATCGATTCGCTGAAGACCGCCGTCACGACCGCGCCCACGAGCACGTCACTCGCTCCGGCGGGCGGCGTCATCGAAACGACGACTGGCGGCTGGCTATCGCCGTCGACCACGGTGAGTGCGAGCGTGGCCGGTGTGGCCTGCAGATTGCCGCTATCGTCGACGGCACGTGCGCGCACGGTGACCGGTCCGAGCGCCGTCGGCGTCCAGGAGTACGTCCAGCTCGCGGCGCCCGCCGCCGGATGCCACGTCACGCCGTTATCCGTCGATACTTCGACGCCTGCGGCCACGCCACCGGTGTCGCTGGCCGTGCCGGCGATGGTCACGACTTGATTGGCCGGAACCTGCGAGTCAGGGGCAGGGAACGAGATGGTGGCCGTGGCCGGCACGGTATCGGTGGACGCGGTCGACGCGGTCAGTCCCGACTCGAGCGTCCGCGGCTGGGCCCCCATGTCGGCGAACAGGTTCACCGTCGCCTGTTTGAGGACCGGGTCGAGCGGGCCGTTCGCCGAATCGGGATCGTCGTGCGTCGTATCGAGCGCCCACGACCATTGGATCGTGCCCGTAGCGAAGACGAGCGCACCGCTGGCGTGCTTGTAGAGCGTCAGGCTGTGGGTCGCGGTCCCCGATCCGAAGCGCGAGCCGTAGTCGAGGAGCAGCGACGACACCGGCAGCGTGTTGGAGGAAAGCCGGAACAGACCCGCCGGCCGGAAC
>JAIVJN010000255.1:1478-3063 GCA_020200025.1 Acidobacteriota bacterium
AGAACGCGAGATGCACGCCGGCGTTTCGCGCCGCCTCGACATTCGCGCGTTGCTGCCCGGACCAGTACTCGTCGTGGCCCTGGGACAGGAAGATCCGGTGCTCGGTGAGCTCGGCTCCCATGCGATCGGTGTCGATGCCGGTGGCATAGCTCACGTCGTAGCCATTCGCCTCGAGCCAGCGCAGCATCGGGTATTCGTTGACGGTGAAGAATGCCCGCCGGTAGAAGCCGCCGCGGGTGATGAACGGGCGGTTATAACTCACCTTGTAGGCGCGCCCGGCCGGCGCACCCTTGTAGAGCGAGTTGCCGCCGTAGTCGTTGTACGCCTGCCAGGTCGTATCCGACGTCTGGAACAGGATGTCGGCGCCGCGCGTGTCGTCGCGCACGACGAAGTAGATGTGGCTCGCGCCCAGTGTGTCCAGCCGAACCAGCTTCGCGATGTAGACGCCGGAGACGGCGCTGGCCGGCACCGCCCATGCCGCGGAGACCGCCCAATTGCCGCAGTCGATGAGGCCGGTCGAGAAATCGTTGAGGCAACCAGGTTGATTCTGCGGCAGCGTCGCCGCAGGCGTCACGGTCGCCACCTTGCGTGCACCGAGGCCGCCGTAATACCCCAGACGATAGATGTCGAGCCGATAGGCCGACGCGTTGGTGTCGACTTTGAACTGGATCGTCTGCCCGCGATTGACGCTGATGTCCGTGGCGAACCCTTGGATGCTCTCGTCGCCGGCACCGGCGATGTCCCACTCGTTGGCCGGGTTGCCGGGGAGCGCGTTCTCGCAGGTGACGGCATTCCCCAACGGAGGCGCACACGGATCGGCCGTCTGCGCCTCGAAGGTCGACCCGGGGAGCACACTGGTCGCCGCCACCATGAGAGCGAGGAACAGGGCGCGACGAGCCACACGCGCGCTACAAAGAGCTTGGAGATTCAGGGATGCCATGTGTGTCACGGAGTTGCAGCGCACAGGGGCCGCTCGCTCCGGCGGCAAATACGAGCAACAAGCGATCCAGCCAAAACTCTCGGCCCTGCAACAGGTTACGAGATCGCATCCGGCTGAATGCCGCCCGGACGGCGAAGAAAGTCTGCGCCGGGCGAGACTGCGGGAGATCGTGATGACCCGTTCGGCCCGACTGACGCGCCAACGCCCCGGCCGGCCATCCTGGCATCGGAATCGCTTACTGAGACCTCGCTCTCACCCATGCCTGGAGACCTGTGAACGCATTTCAACGACTCTCCGCCGATGTCCGCGAGATCATCGCCGAGCAGATCGAGTACCGCGAGCTGCTCTATCAGATGACCATGCGGGATCTCCTCCTGCGCTACAAACAGACCGCCATGGGCTTCGGCTGGGCGCTCTTCATGCCTCTGGTCAACACGGTCGTCTTCTCGACGATTTTCATGAGAGTGGCGCGTGTGGATACCGGAGACATCCCCTACCCGCTCTTCGCGTTCACCGGGCTCCTGACCTGGAACTTCTTCGCCTCCTCGTTGCGCTTCGCCGTCAACTCGCTGGCGAGCAACGCCACCTTGGTCGGGAAGGTCTACTTCCCCAGGGAGATCTTTCCCTTCTCCACCGTGGCCGTCT
>JAIVJN010000327.1 GCA_020200025.1 Acidobacteriota bacterium
CGCCGGCACCGTCACGCTTCCCATTGTCGCGTCTTCCCACAGCATCTCGTCTGAGGACGCTATCGGCAAGTCGGGGGCGAGCTTGAACATTCTCGGATTCGTCGAGCGCCTATGGATCAGCGCACCGCACGACGGATGGCGGCGGATGCAGCCCGGTCGAGGTAGATTTGAGTCAGGCGCCCTGCGAGGAAGCAGAGGTTGCTGGGGTTCTTCAGCAACCTGCCCGGCCAGGCGCCTGAGAGAGAGGACCTGTGCTGAAGAAGGTCGTGCTCGGGGTTCTCGCGTTGATGCTCGTGGGCTCGACGGCGGTCTTTTTCTGGGCCCGTTCGATCCTCGCCCACGACAGCGTTCGCGCACAGTTGGCGGCACAGATCTCGGAGGCGCTCGGCCAGCCTGTCACCGTCGGCGGCATCGGCGCCGGCATCTATCCACGCGTGACGGTCGAGCTGAGCGACGTCACCATCGGCGACGCCAGGCAGATCCACGTGCGCGCGCTGCACCTTGGCACCGACTTCCGCGCCCTGCTTTCCCGCCGCATCGAGCACGCCGACGTCCGGGTCGACGGCGCGACGGTGCGGCTGCCGCTTCCCACGCTTGCTGGCACGGAGGGCCCGACCGTGGGCTCTGGGCAGAACCGGTCGGAGAGCCCGAGCTACGTCACGCTCGTCTCGGTCGACGAGATCATCCTGCGCAACGTCGAGGTGGTCAACAGCGGACGAACAGTTCGTGCGGACATCGATGCCGTCCCAAGCGGTGGTGTCATCACGCTGCGGCGCGTGTCGCTCGCCGCCGACGACACCGCGATCGAGGCGACTGGTGAGATCACGAGCCTCACCGGACCCGTGGCCACGCTGGCCCTCGAGGCCGGCGAGCTCGACTTCGATCGGTTGCTCACGTTCTTGAGTGAGTTCGCGGCAGGAGCGGCGGGCCAGGCCTTCGGCCGTGGCCAGAACCGCCCGGCCGAGGCTAGAGCCTCGGATCTCCCGTCGACGAAGACGAATCTCACCATCACGATCGCTGCCGACAAAGCGAGGTCAAGCGGGCTCGTGCTCGACAAGCTGAGTGGAACGGCGCGCGTCACCAGTCACGGGGCAACGCTCGATCCCGTCGGTTTCGGCTTGTTCGGTGGGCGCTATGACGGGCGGCTGGATGTCACCCTCGACGGTGGTGTGCCGCGCTTCGAGGCCAAGGCCTCCTTGACGCAGGTGGATATGGCCGCGCTGGCGGCGTTTGCCGGCAGTGCCGACACGATCTCCGGACAGCTCTCTGGTCGGATGGATCTGATCGGATCGGGCAGCGGCTTGGCCGCGGCGCTCGATAGCGCCAGCGGCCGGGCACGTGTGGATCTCGCCAACGGTGCGATTCGCAATCTCAATCTCGTGCGTAACGTGGTCGTCGCCACGTCGGGACGCGCCGATGCGATGCGCCGAGCGACGTCTGCCAACGCCGGGGGAGAACGGTTCTCTCGCCTGGGGGCGACGCTGGCGATTGCCGATGGGCAGGCGCGCACCAGCGATCTCAGGCTCGAGTCGCCCGATGTCGAACTGAATGCGTCGGGCTCTCTGGCGCTCGACGGCCGCGCCATCGCCCTTGCGGGGCTCGTGCAGCTTTCACAGGCGCTCTCGAACGAGGCCGGGCGCGATCTCCTTCGCTATGCGGCCGAGGGCGGTCGGGTCTCAGTGCCCGTCACTCTTACCGGCTCGCTTTCCGAACCCGCCGTGCGCGTGGACATCGCCGACCTCACCAAGCGGGCGATCCGCAACAAGGCGGCGGAGGAAGTAAACAAGGCCCTTCAACGCAACCTGGGAAGCCTCTTCAAGCGCGTTCCGAAGTAGGTTAGGCTGACAGCGATGGCGCGCCTCCTCCTCGTCCACCGTGACTCTGAGCTCGACGAGCTGAAAGACAAGCTTACGAGCGTCGAAGGGCTCGACATCGACACGGTCGCCGACTATGGGCAAGCGCTCGCGCGGCTCGAGCAGAAACCGTTCGACGCGCTCGCGACCACGATGGCGACCGGTCTCGATGAGGATCTCGCATTCCTCGAGGAAGCACGCCGCTTCCGCCCGCATATCCGCGCCGTGTTCCTCGCGCCGTCGACGAGCCGGGAAGAAGTGCTGGCCGCGCTCCGAGCGCAGGTCTACGCCGTGTTCAGCCCGCCCTTCGAGATGGATCGCGTGGCCGATCTCGTCATCAAGGCGCTGCAGGACGCGGAGACCGATGGCATCCAGGTCGTGTCGGCCGCGCCGCATTGGATCACCCTGCGCGTGCGCGCCCGACTCCTCACCGCCGATCGCGTCGTTGCCTTCGTCGACGAGCTGCACGGACGCCTCTTCGAAGAGTCGCGGCGCGACGACCTGCTGGTGGCGTTTCGCGAGATTCTGCTGAACGCCATCGAGCACGGCGCTGGCTTCGATGCCGAGAAAGAGGTCGTGATTACCGCCATCCGCAGCAAGCGCGCGCTGTCGTTTCACTTTCACGATCCGGGCCCGGGGTTTCCCGCGCATCCCCTGCCGCAGGCGGCCAGTTCCGCCGACCCCATCTCGCACATGGATTACCGCGAAGAGGCCGGCCTTCGTCCCGGCGGCTTCGGCATGATGGTGACGCGACAGCTCGTCGACGAGGTGATCTACAACGAGGCGGGAAACGAGGTGCTGCTCGTCAAGCACCTGCACAGGGCAGAATCGGCGGCGGACGGGGAGGAGCCGCTGGCAACCAGCGCCGATCAGGCCGCCAAATCGGCATAGACCCAGGATATCGACTCCCGCCTCTCAGGCCAATCGAGCTTCGTCGTCCGCGTGACGCTCGTCGGCGGGTCGCACAGCCGGCGATGGCCGATGCCGAAGCCTCGCTCTCCGTACGTCTCCATAGGTTGTCCGCTACAATTCGTGCATGATCCGCAGACGCGTCCTCCTCGCTTTTTTCCTTTTCACCACGCTCTCGCTCGACGCGCAGACCCCTTATCCCGATCCGACCGAGCGGGTGCTCACGCATCGCGAGCAGAATGCGCTGGTCACGCCCTGGATCCGGAAGCGCTTCGACACGGTGCTCGCTGATCTCATGGCCCGCGAGGGGATCGACATGTGGATCATCCCCACGCGCGAATACAACGAGGACCCCGTCTTCGCGTCGATGTCGCCCATCACCTACTTCGCGTCCCGCCGCCGCACCATCCTCGTCTTCTCCAATCCCGGCGGCGGCAAACCGGTGGAGCGCTACTCCATCGGCCGCTTCGATTACGACCGGCTCTACACGATCGTCCCGACGCCCAACGACGGTCAATGGGAAGGCTTGCGCAAGCTCGTCGACGAGAAACAGCCGAAGGTCATTGGCATCAACGAATCGGAGGCGTGGAATCACGCCGACGGCATCACCGCCAACGAAAAGCGCCGCTTAATCGAGGCTCTTGGCGCGACCCATGCGTCGCGCATCAAGTCAGCCGAGATGCTCGCCGTCGGGTGGCTCGAGGTCAAGATCCCCGAAGAGCTCGAGGCCTATCGCCACGCCATGAAGGTGGCGCACATGGTGATCCGCGAGGCCTTCTCGAACAACGTCATCACGCCCGGCAAGACCACCAACGAGGACGTCGTTTGGTCGATGCGTCAGCGAGTGGTGGAGATGGGACTCGGCAAATGGTTCCAGCCGTCGGTGACGATCTGGCGGCAAGGTGAGAAGACCAATCCACAAGGGGTCATTCAGCCCGGCGACATGCTGCACACCGATTTCGGCATCGTCTATCTCGGCTTCTCCACCGATACGCAGCACAACGCCTATGTCCTCAAGCCCGGAGAGACCGAAGCGCCGAAGGGCCTGAAAGACGGCCTCAAGGCCGCCAACCGCCTTCAGGATTTGACGATGCAGTTCGCCGTATTGGGACGCACAGGCAATCAGGCACTCGCCGACGCCCGCGCGCAGGCCACCAAAGAGGGGCTGGTGCCGTCGATCTATTGCCATCCGGTCGGCTATCACGGACACGGCGCTGGACCGCCGATCGGCATGACCGATTATCAGCAGGGCGTGCCGGTGCGAGGCGACTACATTTTCCGCCCGAACACGTGGCACTCCATCGAGCTCAACGCCACCTTCCCCGTGCCCGAGTGGCAAGGCCAGCCAGTCCGCTTCGCGCTCGAAGAAGACGCCGCCATCCTCGCAGAAGGCAAGTGGGAGTGGATTGATGGGAGGCAGACGGAGTTTTATTTGATCAAGTGATGTGTCAGTGCAAAGTTCTAAACTCTGAACTGCACTCTGAACTCTGCACTCTGAACTATTTCGGCAACGTCTCCCCCATCTCGGCGACCACGTATGTGATCACCGCGAGGGCCGCCGCGGCTTTCGCCACCTCGTCCGGCGCGATTCGGTCGACCGTGTCGGCGGGCGTGTGATGGATGGTGAAGTACTTCGTCGCATCGCCTTGATACGCCAACATCGGCACCTTGCCCGCTTGGGCAATCGGTCCGATGTCGGCTCCGCCACCACCCAGGCCCACCTGCTGCAGGCCCAAAGGGGCGAGAAGTGACGCGATCTCCTGAATAAGCGCGCGAGCGGCATCCGAGCCTGTGAAGCCGAGACGCGCCGGGGCGAACACGCCCGAGTCCGATTCGATGGCGAGCACGTGCTGGCCGGCCTGTCCCTTGTACGCGTCCCGATACGCCGTGCCGCCTCGCAAGCCGTTCTCTTCGTTGGTGAAGAGCACGAGTCGAACCGTGCGGCGTGGCTTCAGGCCAAGCGTCTTCATCAGACGCAGCGCCTCCCACGTGACGATGCAACCGACGCCGTCATCCGAGGCGCCCGTGCCGACGTCCCATGAGTCGAAATGACCGCCGACGAGAACGACCTCTTCCGGTCGTTCGCGACCGCCAATCTCGCCGATGACGTTCGCCGTCTCCACATCCGCCGCAAAGTGCGCCTGCATCTCGAGGCGAACGCGCACGCGCTGGCCGCGCGCGACCAGCCGCTGGAGACGGTTGGCGTCTTCGGCGGCGATGGCGGCTGCTGGAATCGGCGTCGCACCCTCATACTGCATGCCGCCCGTGTGCGGCGTCCGCAGCCCCATCGGACCTACCGCACGAACGAGAACCGCCACGGCGCCGTGCGGCGCAGCCGCTTTGGCGCCTCCCGCACGGTAGGCCACCGTCTGACCGTACGTCGTGTACGGCACGTTGAAGAGCACGATCTTGCCTTTGGCTTCGTGCGCCCGCGCGGTCAGCTCTTGAAAGTCGCGCACGACCATGACCTCGGCTTCGAGCCCGCCGGCAGGAGTGGCTACACTTCCGCCGAGCCCCAGCATCGCCAAGGGATGCTCCGGCGGATCGACGATGAGCGCGCGTTCCTGTCCCCGCACCCACTGAGGTCCCATCACCTTTTCGGTCCGAACCGCGTCGAGGCCGTCCCTCTTCATCGTCTCCACCGCCCAGGCAATGGCGCGAGTGAGATTGGCAGAGCCCGTCAGGCGATTACCGTAGGTGTCGGTCAGCTCCGCCAGTCGATCCCAGGCGAACTGATTCGCGGTCGCCGCAGCGATCAACCGCGTCGCGTCGGTGCGGTAGGGTTCGAGCCAGGCAGATTGCGTCTGCGCACGCGGAACAGGCCCTGAGAACAGGAGGAACGCGGCCAAGAGGACGAGCGCAAGCATCGATCGGTGCATAGGAAATTATAGGAGGGGCCAGGGACGTTGGCAGCGATCCGACGGACGAGCATCACTCTCCGCCCTATCAAGAACAACACGAAGAACACGAGGGCCACGAATGATGGGCCATCCTCTTTTGTTCCGTGGTCTTCGTGCCCTTGGTGTTGTTTCCGACTTGCCAACTGGCAACTGCTTAGAAGCTGACCGAATACACCACCTTGAAGTTGCGACCGATCTCCGGGAGCACGTCTTTCAGGTAGTTGAGATGGTTGCGATACGTCTCGTTGGTGGCATTGTCGAGTCGCGCCGTCACCGTATTGGTCGCTTGCCCGGTCGCAAAGGAGTACGAGGCAAAGAGTCGCAGCGTCGTGTAGCCGTCGGTCGCGGTCTCTTCGCCGAAGACGCGATTCTGGTCGGAGACGACGACGACATTGCCTCCCGCCTGCAGCGCGTTGCGTCGATAGCGCAGGCCGGGGATGACGCGGAACGGCGGGATGCGCGGAAGCGGATCGTTCGACTCCGACAACTCGCCGCGTACCCAGTCGAAGGTGAGATCGGCGGAGAAGCCGCCGCCGAGGTCGAGGTC
>JAIVJN010000094.1 GCA_020200025.1 Acidobacteriota bacterium
TCGACGACGGTTTCGCGAAGAACCTCGAGCACCGCGGCGCCCCGATTGGTCAGATGATAGTACCGGCGACGTCGTTTGGCTTCGCCAACGGCTGCTTCAGAGCGCAGCCACCCGTTGCGTTCGAGGCGCTTGAGCAGCGGATAGAGCGTGCCAGGACTCATGTCATACCCGTGCCGGCGTAGCTCTGTCAGCACCCACTGGCCGATGATCGGATGCTCGGCGGCATGGTGGAGGATGTGGACTTTCCAGAAGCCGAGGAGAATCTCCCTGGTCAGCAGCTTCGAATCGAGAGGTGTCATATCCCCAGTTCGGTATATTACGACGATCGTAAACGGATTGTCGAGAAAAGGGATGAGAAGCCATGTGGCGAAGAATCACTGAGAGCAAGGCACCGCGCGCCGTCATCCTCATTCGCCTGCTGGTCGGCGCGGTATTTCTCTCGGAGGGTATCCAGAAGGTCCTCTTCCCTGACCAGCTCGGCTCCGGCCGCTTCGCGAAGATCGGATTGCCGTCACCCGATGTCCTGGGCCCGTTCGTTGGGAGTGCCGAAATCGCCTGCGGTGCGCTGGTGCTCGTCGGAATGTTCACGAGAATGGCTGCGATACCGCTCTTGATCATCATGGCTGTGGCGCTCGTGACGACCGAGCTTCCGATACGCGCGCAGCAAGGCTTCTGGTCGATGGTGCATGAGGCGAGGACGGATTGGTCCATGATGCTCGGCGCACTGTTTCTGCTCGTCGTCGGGGCCGGTCCATGGTCAGTCGATCGCCGGCTCGCTGACAAGACCGGTCCCGATGATGTGGTTTGAAGCAGCCGTCCTCGTTGTGTCGGTGCTCGCAGGCGCCCTCGCGGCGGTCACCGGGTTTGGGATCGGCAGTCTTCTGACTCCGCTGCTTGCGCTGCAGGTGGAGACTCGACTAGCTGTCGCGGCCATCTCGGTGCCCCACGTGGTGGGCACCGCGTTGCGCTTCTGGCTGCTGTCCGGCGGCGTGGATCGGAACGTGTTCTGGAGCTTCGGGTTGACCAGCGCCGCGGGTGGGCTGGTCGGTGCATTGCTCCACGGATGGGCAAGCAACCGCTGGCTGACGCTCCTATTTGGCGGATTGCTATTGTTCGCAGCGGCAAGCGAGATGACTGGTTTAGCGAGGAGGATGCGCTTCCGCGGCCATGTAGCATGGATCGCGGGCGCAGTCTCGGGGTTGCTCGGTGGATTGGTTGGCAATCAGGGCGGGTTGAGATCTGCCGCCCTGCTTGGTTTCGACCTCTCGAAGAAGAGCTTCGTTGCGACTGCGACCGCAGTGGGCCTCGTGGTGGACGGTGCCCGGATGCCGGTCTACATCGCAACTCAGCACCGAGAGATGTCAACGATGGGGGTCGCGATTGCGATTGCGACGGTCGGAGTCGTTATCGGAACCCTGCTGGGAAGTCGTGTTCTGTCTCGCATTCCGGACATTTGGTTTCATCGAGTGCTGGCCGTCGTCCTTGCAGGCCTTGGGACTGCAATGATGGTGCGCGGACTCTCGCAGAGTTGACGCGCAAGACGGCCGGGCCGCGATTTCACTTGAGGAAGATTGTGTTGTACCTGTCCTACAGACCGCGGGCACCGCTCAACGAGTTCGTGGAGCGTATGTGGCTCGTCTCGGGCGGGCAGTCAGCACGTCGCGAACGAATCCTGCCGAGCGGAACAATCGAGCTCGTCATCAATCTCCGGCAGGACCAGGTGCGCATCGACAAGACGATGCACCGTGCGCACGTCCAGACGTTCTCGGGTGCGGTCGTCTCCGGCACATACTCAGCAGCGTTCGTCATTGACGCCATGCAGCACGCCGCAATGATGGGCGTCCACTTCAGGCCGGCCGGCGCATTTGCGGTGCTGGGAGTTCCATCAGCAGAGTTCAGCGATGTGCACCTCGATGTGGCCGCTCTGTGCGGTGACGCTGCCGCCCGCGAACTGCGTGAGCGCCTAGGCACAGCGACCACACCGCGGGCGCGCTTCGAATACCTGGAACGCGTACTGATCGAGCGACTTCCAACGAATCGGCGCCTGCACCCCGTCGTTTCGTTTGCCCTCGAGTGCTTTGGGCCCTACGGCTCTGGCGCCTCAGTCCGAGATGTCGCGCGACGAAGCGGATTCAGTCATCGACGATTCCTGACGGTCTTCAAGTCCGAAGTGGGACTGCCGCCAAAAGAGTTCTGCCGCATCTTGCGGTTCCAGCACGTCCATGCGGTGGCGCAGCGAACCGGCCGCATCAATTGGACAGAGCGCGCACTCACGTGCGGGTTTTACGATCAGCCTCATCTCACGAACGAATTCAGAAGGCTGTCTGGGCTCACGCCGACGCAGTACGAACGGGCGATCCAGGACCCTCGCAATCTTCTGAGCGGCCATGTTGCGATTCCCTGAGCTTCAATTTCTTCCAAGACCGTCGGCCTGTCCCGTGAGGAGAATGGCTTGAGGCGTTGCCAAAGGAGAGCGCTTGCCATGATGCACGACGCAACTGCCGAGGCAGCACAACACGGATTCATCGAGAGCGTTCACGGTGTGCGATTTCGCAACGAGATGGAAACTGGGCTCAACGCGTCGAGTCCGCTACATGAGCGGCGATGGGACGCAGAACTCAACGCGGCCGAATCACGCGAGAGACAATCAGAGGCCGCTAGCGGGGGTGCACACACGAGTTGCTGCGCGGTCAGGGCATTGCCGTCAGATCCGGTGACATGGCGGCGATGCCGCTCCTCAAGCGCTTCGACACCGGGAACCAGGCGGTCATTCGCGTGCGCGACTACGGCATCGACATCTCTCCCGAGGCGCTGCCCCGAATTTTCGAGGCGTCATATCGCGCGCGAGAAGCGGTCACGTGCGCGCCAGGACTTGGGCTCGGGTTGAGCATCGCGGCACAGGTGATCGCACGCCATCATGGCACGATCGAGGCTGCGCCAGAGGAGGGCGGCGGCACCACAGTCATCGTGCGGCTGCCGCTCGCCTACGTCGAGCGGCAGGAAGACCATGCTGCCGCCGCTGCGCAGCGAGTCTCAATTTAGCCGACGGCTGTCGACCAGCAGTTTTCGATTTTTCCCATGGCTGTTCGCAATGTCGGTACGATCAGGTCATGACCTCGCAGGTAGCAGCATTCATCTCGCGGCCGTGGTCGGTACCCGAATCGTGCCTCGATGTCGAAGTGCGGCCGCTTGGCGGAGGGCTCGAGTCCGCCGTCGCGGGGGCACGGGTCACCACGCGGGGAAGGGAATCAGGGATTCCTCGGGATGTGGTCGTGAAACAGCTGTCAGATGAATTCGCACCAGAGGCCGACGTGTACCAGACACTGTGGGAGCACCTGGAGCGGCCTCCGGCCGTGCAGATGTTCGGGCGAGACGTATCCCGCGACGGCATGTACTTATACCTGGAGCACGCGACTTCCTTCTCGTCGTGGCCGTGGTCGGACACGCCGGTTGCGGCTCGCGTGTGCCGCGAACTGGCAGAGCTGCATGACTGCGCAGGTCTGCCGCGCGAGGCGGTCTTGGACATCGTCCACGCGGCGTGCATGGCGGCGCCGCCGACTCTGCCGGTGTGAGGGGTCCACTATGGTTAATGCGAGGGAACTGCAGATGATTCCGCTCCGTTCCGCCCAGGTGTGAGATGGCTCGCCAACTGGTTGCCGCGTCACTGCTCCTCCTGGCCGCAGCGGGCGTGTGGGAGAGAGGCATCGCGCAAGTGGCGCGGCCGGTTGTCTACGTCATCCCAATTGACGGGATGATCGATCTGGGTCTTGCCCCGTTTCTGACGCGCACCCTCCGAGAGGCGCAACAGGCTCGGGCCGCCGCCGTACTCCTCGACATCAATACCTTCGGCGGGCGGGTCGACGCCGCCGTGGCGATGCGAGACACGCTCGTGAACGCGCCTGTCCGGACCATCGCGTTCATCAACCCGCGCGCGATCTCCGCAGGCGCCCTCATTGCGCTCGCCACGGAGACGATCGTCATGGCAGACGGCGGTACGATCGGCGCCGCCACGCCTGTTGTCAGCGGGGGCGACCAACCCCAGGTTGCAGACGAAAAGTCGGTGTCCTATGTGCGAAAGGAGTTCGGCGCGACTGCCGAACGGCGGGGTCGGCCACCGCAGTTTGCCGAGGCAATGGTGGATGCCGACGTGCAGATCGCGGGCGTCGTGGACAAGGGCAAGCTCCTCACGCTCACGACGTCGGAAGCGCTGACCCATAAGGTCGCCGACTTCACGGCGGATACGCTCCCGGAGGCGCTTGCGGTCACGGGGTTGCGAGACGCTGATGTCCGGCGGGCATCGCAGACGTGGGCCGAGACGTTCGTCCGTTTCCTGACGAACCCCGTGGTCAGTTCGCTGCTGATGACGATCGGCATGCTCGGGCTGCTGGTCGAGATCCGGACGCCCGGCTTCGCCCTTCCCGGCACTATAGGTCTGCTGTCGCTGGGGCTGTTCTTCTGGGGTCACTGGATCGTGCAGCTCGCCGGGTGGGAGGAACTGCTGCTGGTCGCCACAGGAGTGATTCTGCTCGGAGTGGAGCTCTTCATCATCCCGGGCTTCGGCGTGACGGGCGTCGGCGGCATCATCGCTCTCGCGGCCGGGCTAGGAATGACCCTCGTCGGCGCCGGAGCAACCGCCTCAGTCATCGTCGGGGCATTTGGACGAGTCGCGATCTCAATTCTTCTGGCGCTCGCAGGCGGGCTCGCATTGCTCCGTATGCTGCCACGGCTCCCGTTCGGCCGCCGACTCGTGCTCGATGCGGAGATGGGCGCTGAGCAGGGCTACACGTCGCCGCCGGAGAGCGATCGGCTGCAGCTCGGTCGCACCGGTATTGCCCTGTCGCCGCTCCGGCCGGCCGGTGTCGCGGACATCGACGGTTCGCGCGTAGACGTCGTCTCGGATGGCGGCTTCGTCGACGCGGGCGCCGCCATCGAGGTCACGCGCGTGGACGGCAACCGCGTCGTCGTCCGCGAGCGGTCGAAAACTCGGTCCGGAGAACGTCATGAATGAACTCGACTTCGGCGCGCTCGGCGCCATCGGCCTGCTCGCTGCAGCCCTCCTTGTTCTTATCTTCGTACTCTATTTCGTGCCGGTGCCACTCTGGATCGCGGCTTGGTCGTCAGGGGCCCCCGTCGGGCTGTTCACCCTCGTCGGCATGCGGCTTCGACGCGTCCCTCCATCAATCATCGTCAACGCACGGATCAGCGCCGTGAAGGCGGGACTGGAGGGCGTCTCGATCAACGACCTCGAGGCGCATTACCTGGCAGGCGGCAACGTCGTCCGCGTGGTCAATGCGCTGATCTCGGCGGACAAGGCCAATATCAAGATGCCATTCCAGCGCGCCGCGGCCATCGACCTCGCCGGGCGTGACGTGCTGGAGGCGGTGAAGATGTCGGTCATCCCCAAGGTCATCGAAACAGCGCGGATCGCCGCCGTCGCCAAGGACGGGATTCAGTTGATTGCCGTCTCGCGCGTGACCGTGCGGACCAATCTCGACCGCCTGGTCGGCGGCGCTGGCGAGGAAACGATCATCGCGCGCGTCGGCGAGGGGATGGTGAGCACCATCGGTTCCGCGAACACTCACAAGGACGTACTCGAGAACCCTGATCATATTTCCAAGAACATTCTCTCGCGCGGCCTCGACGCCGGGACGGCGTACGAAATCCTGTCCATCGACATCGCGGATGTAGACGTCGGCGAGAACATCGGGGCCAAGCTCCAGATCGATCAGGCGAACGCGGACAAGCAGATCGCGCAGGCGAAAGCGGAGGAGCGGCGGGCGATGGCGGTGGCACACGAGCAGGAGATGCGCGCGCGTGTGGTGGAAGCCGAGGCCGAGGTACCGCGGGCGATGGCGGAAGCGTTCCGGAAGGGCGCGCTCGGTGTCATGGACTACTACCGCATGCAGAACATCCAGGCAGATTCAACGATGCGGGAGGCGATTGCCGATCAGGGCACTTCGTCGACGCCGCCGATCCGATAGCGCTCGGCGCTCGAGGCGTGAACCGTTATGTCAATCGAACAACTGCTGTTCTTTCTCCTCCTGGTCGCGATCCCGCTGCTCGAGCGGCTGATCCGTGCATTGCGCGCGCGAACCGCCGGGTTGCCGGGTGAGCGCACTCCCGCCCCCGCTGAAGCGACCGTTCTACGTCCGCGCTCCCCAGTATCAGTTCCTGATGCGGGTGGCGCAGCGTCGGAGGGGCGCGGGACGGAGCTGCTCTCTGCTTCGCCGCTCCCCCTTGCGCTGCCACAGGCGGTCGCACATGCGACACCGGAACAACTCCACGCGTCCGAGCGCGAGCCCGGTGTGCGCCGAGAGCGCAAGCATGGGCCGCCAACGAGCCTACGAGCCGGCCATTCCGATCGGCCTATAGCGCTTCGGCGCGTCATCGCGGGCGCAGACCTGCGCCGAGCCATCGTCCTGATCGCCATCCTGGCGCCTTGCCGGGCGCTCGAACCGAAGGACGCGTCGCAGCTGGCCCAATAGGGCGGCGAGGATCACTTCCTGCACGCCCTCCGATGTGTTTGCCTATTTCCGCTCCGCACTGGCCTGGAGAGAGCTCGCACGCCGGATCCTGACCGACACGCTGGAGGACGACTGCCCGGACCTGCCGCGCAGCTCGCGTTCTACTTTTTTCTGTCCGTGTGTCCGGCGCTTCTCTTCGTGGTGTCGTATGTGCCGGTCGAGACGCGGCTTGCCGGAGCTGTCGCCCAGCTCGAGGCGTTTCTCCCGCAGGAGATGCCGCAGTTCCTGCGCGAGCAGTCGACTAGGCGCTGGCCGACAGGCAAGGCGGGCTGCTGACGGTCGGCATTGTTGGTGCGCATCGAGCTGACCCCACGCCGGGTACAGCACGTCACGTAGGTATGGCAGAAATCGACCCATGTACGTGTCGCTGGTGCTGACCAGCTGCGCGCGCGCCTCTGGGGTGTTGGCATACCGCCCATCCGGCAACCGCTCGAGCAGTTCGAGGGCCACGAGAAGCCTGAGCAGACGGTCGCACGAGCACACGGGCAGGCGGACGCGCTCGGCAACGACGGCGGCCGCGGCTGGCTCGGCCCCGAGCACCTCGAACACGCCCCGATCGTGCGCCGTCAGCACGGCCTGCGCATCTGCGAACCCGAGCACACGTTCCCATACATCCATAGGCAAGTCCTTCGCGCGCCACAGGCCGCTTCTCTCCCCGACCGAGAGTCAGACCCCAGCGTCACACGATGCTAGCGAGATCCAGAACTGCACCGGGATAAATCGCGAGCAGCTCCTCAAAAGGGGTGCAGAATCGGTCGGTAAGCGCTGCATCACGAGGCGATGCAGCGCTCGTGCAAGCTGCGAGCATTCACCTTAAGCGGACTATGAGCTTTATCGAAGACTACGCACTGATCGGAGATTGTGAGACAGCGGCCCTCGTGAGTCGCGACGGATCCATCGATTGGCTCTGCTTCCCGCGGTTCGATTCGCGGGGTGAAGAATTCCACACGGTGAGCGAGTTCGTCGTTACGGAGGGCGAACGGGTCCCGTTCGATCTCACCTGGTTTCCCTCGCATCAATCATCGTCGCGCAAGCTGAATCCGGAAGTGGCGTTGGAGCAGACCGAGGCGTGGTGGACCGGGTGGGCAGCGCGCTGTACGGTCAAGGGGCCATGGCGGGATGCGGTGATGCGCTCGCTGATTACCCTGAAGGCGCTGACGTACCGGCCGTCCGGCGCGATCGTCGCCGCGCCGACGACATCTCTCCCAGAGGAACTCGGCGGCGTGCGGAACTGGGACTATCGCTACTGCTGGCTGCGGGACGCCACCTTCACCCTGCTTGCCCTGCTGAACGCGGGCTACACCGACGAGGCGCGGGCGTGGCGCATGGGCGTCCAGCATGACGGCGAGGTGTGGCGCGTCGAGAAGGCGCTGGTCGCCTATCTCGAATCCGCCTGGAAGGAGCCGGACGAAGGGATCTGGGAAGTCCGCGGACCGCGGCGCCACTTTACCCATTCGAAGGTGATGGCCTGGGTCGCCGCCGATCGTGCCGTCAAGGCCATCGAGCAGTTCGGGCTCGACGGCCCGATCGACCGCTGGCGCGCCATCCGTGACACCATTCATCGAGAAGTGTGTACGCAGGGGTTCGACGCGCGTCAAGGCGCCTTCGTCCAGTCCTATGGCTCCAGCCTCCTCGACGCGAGTCTCCTGATGCTCCCCCTCGTCGGTTTCCTTCCCGCCTCCGACCCGCGGATACGCGGCACGATTGAAGCCATCGAACGACACCTGACGCACGACGGTTTCGTGTCGCGGTACGACACCGTTCGGGACGTCGATGGGCTTCCCCCCGGTGAAGCCAGCTTTCTGCTCTGCAGCTTTTGGCTGGTGGATAACCTGATACTGCTCGGTCGCGACGACGATGCACAGCGCCTCTTCGAACGGTTGCTGTCAGTCCGAAACGACGTCGGGCTGTTGGCCGAAGGGTACGATACGCGCCGCGGTCGACAGGCAGGTAACTTTCCTCAGGCGTTTTCACACGTCGGCCTGATCAACAGTGCGTTGAACCTGTCACGATCGAGGGCTCCTGCGGTCGAACGAGGCGCCGAATAGCGAGCATGTCTAACCGAACTCTCATCCGAGAATGCGTGATCTTCGGCGCGTCCGGAGATCTGGCCTCGCGTTATCTGTTTCCCGCGCTCGCCGAGCTGTGGGAAGCAGGACAGGTGCCGGCCGATCTCCGCATCCTCGGCGTCACGCCTGAGGAGTGGGACGACTCGACGTTCCGCCGCCACGTCGCCGGGCGAACGGCCGCGTCACGGAACGGGCGTGAGGCGCTGCCAGACGATTTCCTTCAGATGCTCCGCTACGAGCCGGCGAACATCACGAATCTTCTCGCCGCATCCGAAGTCGATGCCGCTGGGCCGGCTGGCGCCGCACATCACCGAGTTGACCGCGTTCGGGCTCACCGTCCTGACGGAGCCGGGGCTGGACTGAAGGTAAGCGTCCCATCCGGTCTGGCGACCTGTGTACGATGAATGCACGCTCGCTCGCTCCGCAAGTTCTACCGCGCCGGGCGCGGCACGCGCTCCTGACCGCGCACATCATCATGTCCGTCGGTCTGTTGGGAGACTCCGCCGGGTTCCTGGCGGTGTCGGTTCGGCTGGCCGGCACCCAGGACCCCGTCGCGCGAGTTGAACTGCTCCACGTGCTGAACATGTTCAGCCTGCACTTCGGAATCCCGCTGAGCATCGGCACGCTCGTCAGCGGTATCGCCCTCGGAATCGGCACCAAGTGGGGTGTGTTCCGGTATCCCTGGGTTGTCGCCAAACTGCTGCTGGCGGTGTCCGTGATGGTGGTGGGCGGTCTCGCGATTGGTCCCGCGCAGGAGGCGATGCTTCGCGGCGGCGCCGACGCCACCGTTCAACTAATTGCTGCGGGAGCGTACGACGTCATCGCCCTCGCCGTCGCAACTGGATTGTCCGTCTTTAAGCCTGGGCGGACGCTCCGTGTGCGAGGTGGAGGTCAGCCCGAGGACCACGCATGAAGAAGCCACTGGCGGGAAAGATCGCTGTCGTGGCCGGTGCGACACGCGGCGCCGGACGTGGAATTGCTGTCGCCCTCGGCGAAGCCGGTGCCACGGTCTACTGCACCGGCCGCAGTGTGCCGGGCAATCCGGGAATGCAGAACCGACCCGAAACGATCCAACAGACTGCCGATATCGTGACGGCGCGCGGCGGCCGTGGCATTCCGGTTCGGGTGGATCACACCCAGCCGAGCGAGGTGGCAGCGCTCTTCGAGCGGGTCGGAGAGCTCGACATACTCGTGAACGACATCTGGGGTGGTGACGACGTCGTCGAGTGGGGAAAGAAGCTCTGGGAGACAAACCTGGAGGACGGACTCGGGCTCCTCGATCGCGCGATCAAGACACACATCATCACGAGCTACTACGGCTTGCCGCGGATGCGCGGAGGCGGTCTCGTCATCGAGATCACCGACGGCGACGCGTACTTCTATCGCGGCCACTTTTTCTACGATCTCGTGAAGACGACGGTCATCCGGATGGCGTTCGCGCTCTCACAGGAACTGAAGGCGCGGGGTGTCATCGCGCTTGCTGTGACGCCAGGGTTCCTGCGATCGGAATGGATGCTTTACCACTTCGGCGTGACGGAAGCGAACTGGCGCGACGCCGCGCAAAAGGCCCCGTCGTTCCTGGCCTCGGAGACCCCACTCTTTGTTGGCCGCTGCGTCGCCGCGCTGGCGGCAGACCCGAACGTCCACCTCAAGAACGGACGGGTATTTGCGTCGTGGGATCTCGCTGACGAGTACGGTGTGGTCGATGCCGACGGCACGCGACCACATTTCGTCCGGTGGTTGCAGGAGAACCAACCTGAGGTCGCGGCATCGTGGAAGAAGCTGGACGACACGTTCTACGCTTACTGGGGCTCGACGCCTTACGAGATGCCCGGATGAAAGGCGCTGGGAGCTGCTGACGCGTGGAGGTGTTCTGTCGTTTCATGCGGGGCGGAACAGCCGCCGTTCACCAATGAGCCGTCGTACACGCCCACGCTGAACGCCGAAGTCGTGAGTACAGACGCGCCGATGCGACTGGCGTCCGACCCCGCGCCTGCGAAAGCGCCGATGGTCCTCATCCACGGCGATGCCGACGGCGTGCGGCTCGACCACATCTCGGAAGTGTTCCGATCGAAAGGCGACGAGATTTTTGGCGATCTGCGGCCACGCTCGGAATCGAGGCTCGCGATCCTGCCCAAGACACACAGCACGTTGATGGACAAGCTGGATGTCATCGTTCCCATCGTCAACGACTTCTTGGATGCCCACCCAATGACACAATGAATGTTGCCCGATCGTCGCCGCAGCACCGGGCACTGGCGTCGGCCGCGATCGTGCCTCCGGCGACGCCACTTCGACAGCCGCCTGCAGAACTAACCGCGCGCGGCGCGGCGCAGCGCCTGCGGCGGAAGCCCAAACGTTCGCAGGAACGCTCGTCGCATGCGGCCGGCATCGCCGAAGCCAGCCGATTCAGCGATCTGGTCGAGCGATGCGTGGCTATTTTCGACGCCGGTCCTCGCGTGCTCCAGTCGGAAGCGCTCCACGGCCTTTGCCGGCGTCGTCCCCGTCTCCTCGACGAAGGCGCGAGCGAAGTGCCGCGGGCTCATGGCGGCGCGGTCGGCGAGGCGCTCTACCGTCAGAGGTTCAGAGAGGTGCACGCGCATCCACTCGATCAGTTCCACAAAGCGACCGGTTCGCCCACCCATCTCCACCAACCCCGCGAACTGCGACTGGCCGCCCGGCCGTCGCTGATGCACGACGAGCTGCTGCGCGGTGTGGCGTGCGACCTCGGGGCCGAGATCGTCCTCGATGAGCGCGAGCGCCAGATCGATACCGGCCGTGATGCCCGCAGAGGTCCAGATCTCGCCATCGCGGACGAAGATGCGATCGGGCTCGAGTGTCACGTGCGGATACCGCCGCCGGAAATGGTCCGTGCTGCCCCAGTGCGTCGTCGCGCGGCGGCCGTCCAGCCGTCCGGCCTCGGCGAGGAGGAAGGCCCCCGAGCAGACGCTCGCGATGCGGCGCGCCTTCGCTCGCTTGAGCCAAGTTACGATCTCCGCCGCCGCAGCCGCGGAGCGGACGATCTCGCCACCCGACACAATGATCGTGTCCAGCAAGCGATGCCGCAGCGGTGTGGTCGAGAGCGCGACTCTTGCGGAGCTCTCCACCTGCCCGCCCCCGGGCGCAAGCAGCCTCAGGGTGTAGCTCCCCGGGCGGAACCGCTCGGCAATTTCGAAGGCGGTGGTCGGTCCGGCGGCGTCCAGCAACTGAAAGCCCGGATGAAGCACGATCGCAACGATGCGCGTCATGGCAGCTTCTGCCTGATTTGCGTCATTTCAGACAGCATCGCGCCGCCGTAGGATGGATGTCAACGTATGGGTCGAAGGAGACGGTCATGAAGCGAGCGTTGGCCCATACGGGACGCCGCAGCCGTGACGGTGCTGGGGTTGGGAGGCTTCGGCGTTGGCGAGGGTACTCATCGCCTGGATCACTCGCGCGTCGATCTCTCCTCTCAGATGAACCGCCGCGAAAAGAACGTCTCGAGGAAAGACATGGATCGCACTTGGAAGGACGAGCACCGCCCCTTGGCCAGAGCAGCGCCGCTAAGCGGGTGGCTCCCCAAATGAGACGGCGTTCTGGTTTTGCACCGATGTGGCGAACCGATCGGGTGTGCGCGACGTACGGTCATGACGCTGTCAGGTGCGATCCTGTGTTCCAGCTCACAACGAGCGTGATCGAGACGGGAGAGACGGAGATCTTCACCCGCGTCGGGGGATCGGGACCGCCGCTGCTGCTGCTGCACGGCTTTCCGCAAACCCATCTGATGTGGCGCGGCATCGCGCCGCTCCTCGCGCACGCGTTCTCCGTTGTCTGCGCCGATCTCCGGCGATACGGGGGCAGCGGCTGTCCCGCGTCGGCGCCGGACCACTCGCCGTACTCGAAGCGAACCATGGCGCACGACATGGTGACCCTTATGCAGCGGCTGGGATTCTCCCGCTTCTCTGTTGCTGGCCACGACCGTGGCGGACGCGTCGGGTATCGTATGGCGCTCGATCATCCGGACCGTGTTGACCGCCTCGCCCTGCTCGACATCCTTCCAACCCACACAGCGTGGGAATTGGCTGACGCGCGGTTTGCGCTAGCCTTCTGGCCGTGGTCGCTGCTCGCCCAGCCCGAGCCGTTGCCCGAGCGGGTGTTGGTCGCATCGGCGGATGCCATCGTCGATCACGCGCTCGGCGCCTGGGGCTCGCCGCCACACGTGTTTCCGCCTGATGTGCGCGCGGCCTACATCGATGCGCTTCGCAATCCGGGCCATGCGCACGCTATCTGCGAGGAGTACCGAGCAGCGGCCACGATCGATCGAGCGCACGACAGTGAAGACCTGGCGGCTGGTCGCCGGATCCGCTGTCCCGTTCTGGTCTTGTGGAGCGCCGATGGAGCACTCGGCACGTGGTATCAGGAGCGCGGGGGCCCGATTGGCATCTGGAGAAGGTGGTGTGAGGATGTTCAGGGATGCGGGATCCGCGGCGGCCATTTCTTTCCGGAGGAAGATCCGGCAGGAACGGCCGACAGACTGATGCGGTTCTTTGCGAGCTAGAAACGCTGTGATCGCCTGTCTTCCCTCGCGTCGGCACGCCGCATTCCGTTCAGTGGTATCGGCAGTTCCGCTCTGCGCTCGATCACGAGTGAGTGTTCGGGTCCGAGATCATTGTGGCGGAGGGTTCGATGAGCAGTCTCGGGCGGGGCGAGACGCGGACAGGATGTCCAGCAGGGCTGCGTCGCTCAACAGCGGCGATGACGTCATCCCTGTCCTCACAGACTGCCATGGCTGCCGCGGGGTACGCCTGATCCGCTCAAGACCGGGAGGCGATCACTACCTCAAGCGGGCGGGACTGTTCGCGCGGCGCACGTGCTTGTCGAGAAAGCGTCGCATCAGCCCCGCAATGATCGCGTGGTCCTCTTCGAGCGCGAAATGACCGGTGTCGAGGAGGTGAAACTAGTCGCCTCGCCGGGATCGCGCCAATAGGCTTTCAGCGGATCCCAGAACTCACCCAATCCTTCTTCGTAGGCGTTGCCGTTCTGAATCACGAGCGCCTGGACTCGCTCCGGGTACTTCGCGGCGAGGCGAAACCCGATCGGCCGGTCCACTTCGCGACACATCAATATCGAGGTCGATAACACGCCCGCCCAGAACGCCACCATCAAGCGCGGCGGCGGCAGGAGCGTGGCGCGGGAACAGAGGACGCTGGCTGGAGTACTCTAGCCGGCATGGTCGCACGAGTCTGGCACGGCTATACAACCCGCGCCAATGCCGATGCCTATGAAGCGATGTTGAAGCCGGAACTGCTCCCGGGACTCAGTTCGGTGAAAGGTTTCCGCGGTAGCTACCTGTTGCGTCGCCCGGCGGACGAAGAAGTCGAATTCATCACCATCATCTTGTGGGACTCGCTCGACGACATCCGGGCGATCGCCGGTGCGGACTACGAGCGGGCAGTCATCCCGGAAGAACGGCGTTCTCTGTTGACACGGTGGGATGAGAAGGCAGCCCACTACGACGTCAGATCGTCCTAAGTGGGTCCGCTGACGTTTCTGTGAGGTTGTGCGCTGAGGCGCAGTGACGCGCCCTCCACGCGTACTGTGATGCGCGGCGAGGAGCAGCGGATTCGCACCTCGACAAAAAACATCAAGGTTTGGGAACGCACATCGAGTGATAGTTCTGGATGGCTAAATCGCTCCTGTGGTGGCTCGTCCATTAACGGGCCACTCCCTTTTGGAAGCCGGTGCGTGATCGTCGATTGACACACACCCGCAATCGAGTCCACTCATGGGCAACGCGGTGGGAATCCGGCATGCGGCGGCTGCGCCAGTGACGGTTATCCAATCCTGGCGGCTCACCAGCAAGTACAATGTCGCCCTCGTGATGTCGGACGTGGAGGAACTGTACTACCGCAAGCTGCTGTTTCGAACC
>JAIVJN010000328.1 GCA_020200025.1 Acidobacteriota bacterium
CTCGGAAGTGCGACTCATCGTCAACGACTCGCACAACGAGTCACGCCGCATCCTCAACGAGAAGCGCGACCTTTTGGAACAGGTCACCCGCCGTCTTCTCGACACGGAAGTCATGGAAGGTGACGAGCTCCGGGCGATCCTGGAGGCTGAGGGGCTGAAGGCGTAGCGCTACGAAGAAGACTGTCAAGGCAACCAGGTTGCTCGCAGATCATGGATCACGAGAGCAACCTGGTTGCTTCGACCGCAGCCGCGACGAGCGCCACCAGCGCGCCCAGGATCACATCCACGACGTAGTGGTACCGCCCGACCACGGCGGCGACGCTGATGAGGGCCGAAACAGCGAGTAATGCCACACCCACCGCAGGCAAGTGCATCATGACGGCCAGCGAGGCGGCGACCGCACCGGCCACATGCCCGCTCGGAATGGTGTTGGCGTGGACGCTGGCGCGGTGGAGCACCGCGAAGTTCAGCCGCCGAAAGTAGGGGTCGCGCAGCTCGATGGCGCCGGGGGGTTCCACGGCCCGCGGGGGCCGAGTCCGGATCCAAGGCAGCGCGGCATAACACGTGAGCTCGGCGCCGAGCACGATCGCCCAGTATCCGAGCACCGCATCGCTGCCGAGGGGCCATACGAGCAGCGCCCCGCCTCCAACGACCACGTAATCCGCCGTATAGGCCACTTCGAGGCTCTCCAGCACCCAGTGCGGCGCGCGGGCGACCCAACCTCGACAGCCGGTCGCGGTGCAGATGCGGTGATCGATGCTCAGCAACCAACGCTCGACCGAGACTTGCGGGTCGTCGACGAAGGGCCCTGAAAGCCAATAGCCGCCGAGAAGCGCCGCGCCTGGCGCCGCGAGGTGGATCCAGGCCGCGGAAAACATCGAGATCCACGCAGCCGCGCCGGCGTACGCGATCGAACCGAGCATGACGGCGGCGCGTCGCCATCCGCGCAAGCGCACGGCTGCCGAAACCGCCAGCACGACGCCGTATGTCGCGGCGATCGGACCCCAAGGTGCCACGCCTGAATAATGTGCATGAAGCGGCGATCTGAGCTCAGCACATCTGCAGGCGGACGGCAGAAAGGCCGGTGTCGACCGCCAAGCTTCAGCTCGCAGCACTTCGCAGTCGCTCGACACCCTGCCGCGGCAACCGACGGAAGAGAAGCCAGGAAGCACACGAAGGTCACGAAGGTCACGAAGGGAAGAAGCTTCGGGCTATTGATTCAGAGGCTCTCTGTCTCGAATCACGAGCGGTCGATGAGTCGCCGCCCCTACTGGCGTACGACGGTGGATGGGCGGCCGACGTCGCTGTGGGCCAGTCGCACGGCGGCTTCCTCGACACACGCGACGAGCTCATCGGGCCAGAAGCCATAGGAGTCGCCTCGCGCCGCCGTGGCGCGTGCCACGTCGATGGCGTCGGGTTGCGCGCGCCACCACGGGCTCGACGGCCGCACGTAGTGCGCGTGATCGCCGGGAACCTGGGCAAGAAGCGACGGCCGCATCGGATGCTCGACGACGATGGTTGGGCGTGTGCGCACCGCGGCGAGATGGCAGAGCGCCGTCGAGACACCGATCACGACAACGGCGGTGTCGATGCGCGCGAGGACTTCATCGGGGTCCGACGGAAATGGTGACGGGCTGGCGTGCGGGACACTTGCCGCGATGGCCGCCGCGCGATCGCTCGTCGCGCCGAGAATCGTCCACCGCGTCACTCCGATTGCGCTGCCGACAATGCGGGCCAGCTCGGACCACGTTGCCGCCCCGAGCTCGCGCGCCGGCGAAGAGCCAGGACATAGAATTCCGACCCGCTCGTCGCTCGACGCGTCTCCGCGTGGGCAGATATCGAGAGAGATGCCCAACAGGTCGGCCAGCACCTCGCTTGTTGTCAGATAGGTCTGTGGCGCAGACGTCGGAGCTCGCCGCCGGGCGGGCAGTGCGTGCGCAATCGCCGGCGTCAACGGCGAAGTGGCGTCGAGCGAACTGAGAGCGATGACATCGTTGGCCGCCGGCCATGCCGGCTCGCCGACCCACTCTTCGATGGCCACGCCTCGCACATCGATGCCGCCTCGAGCCATGGCCGCCAGCCAAGGAGCCGCACTCTCCCGCGCGATCACCGTGACACGTCGTTCCCCGGCCGCCGCGGCGAGCGCCGGCCAGGCCAGCAGCACGTCACTCAGCGAGTCTGCCCCGACACAGACGAGATCCGCGTCCGCCATCTCTCGTGCGGCCGCGGGCGGCGCCGCCAGGCGATCGTGCGCCCATGTGTAGGCGTCAACGCAGGGAATCTCCTGGTGGTGAATCCACTGCCAGGACGCACCATCGCTGACGATGACCGGATGGCCAAGCGGTGCGAAATGTCGGACGACGTTCCACTGCGCTGGCAGCGCGTGTCCCGGGGCGGGAACGACGATGGCCTGCCAAGATCCTTCCCTCACCTCGTCTGGCAGCGCATGATGGTGGAACGGCCGTGGGAGTGGCGCGCTCAGCGCCGCGTGCCCTTCCGAGTGAAGGAAGTCGACCACGGCTGCAGGCAGGTGCCCCCAGATGGTCCACGGCCCTCGCCTCGTCGTGATGATCCGGAGGAGCACAGGCCAGGGAGCGGTGGCGAGCAGTAGATTCATCGGCTCGCCTCTGTCCAAGAGCTATGCCGGTATGGAGGACGCGAGACTGGCCTGTACTGCCACCGATCGCGGACGGCACGTCGACATCAGCGAC
Organism: Acidobacteriota bacterium; assembly: GCA_020200025.1. Classification (GTDB taxonomy): domain Bacteria; phylum Acidobacteriota; class Vicinamibacteria; order Vicinamibacterales; family UBA2999; genus JAIVJN01. The sequence continues at coordinate 2,712 of JAIVJN010000328.1, forward strand.
GCCCGTCCGTCATGCCGCGGCGACTATTCGGCCGGGCGGTCCCGCGCCTCGGGTCCAACAGCCGCTTCACCCGCTTCGAAGCCGATCTTGCTGTGCGTCCCATCGCAGAACGGCTTGTTCGTGGAATGCCCACATCTGCACAGGGCAAACGGGCGCTTCGCGAGTGCGTACTCGTTTCCATTCCAGTCGACCAGCGTCACGTCCTCACCATCGACGAGCAGGGAACCATTCTGTCGAACTTTGATTGTTGCCATTGAGTCTCCGCGGGGTAATAGCCCTGTCGGTTGAACACGAAGATCGCGAAGGCCACGAAGACACAACTCCAGGGCGTTGTTCTTCGTGGCTTTCGTGGCCTTCGTGTTGTCCTGTCGATCGTTTTGATCGTCGAATTCTAACAACTGTCGGCTACGCCATCCGCTGCATCGCCGAGAGGAACTCCGCGTTGCTCTTCGTCTTTCCCATTTTGTCGAGCAGCAGCTCCATCGCTTCGACCGGCGACAGCGGATTGAGCACTTTGCGGAGCACCCAAATGCGGTTGAGATCCTCGCGCGGAATCAGGAGCTCTTCTTTTCGAGTGCCGCTCTTCAAGATGTCGATTGCCGGGAAGACCCGCTTATCGACCAGCTTGCGGTCGAGGTGAATCTCCATGTTACCTGTTCCCTTGAACTCCTCGAAGATCACATCGTCCATGCGCGACCCGGTGTCGATGAGCGCGGTGGCAATGATCGTGAGCGAGCCGCCTTCCTCGATGTTGCGAGCGGCGCCGAAGAAGCGCTTCGGCTTCTGCAGAGCGTTGCTGTCGAGACCGCCGGAGAGAACCTTGCCCGACGGGGGGATGACCGTGTTGTACGCCCGCGCGAGGCGCGTCACCGAATCGAGCAAGATCAGGACGTCCTTCCTGTGTTCCACGAGGCGCTTGGCTTTTTCGATCACCATCTCGGCGACTTGCACGTGACGCTGTGCGGGCTCGTCGAACGTCGAGGAAATGACCTCGCCGTCCACGGAGCGCTGCATGTCGGTGACCTCTTCGGGACGTTCATCGATCAAGAGCACGATGAGATAGATCTCGGGATGGTTTTGGGCGACCGACTGCGCGATGTTTTGCAGCAGCATGGTCTTGCCGGTGCGCGGCGACGCGACGATGAGCCCACGCTGCCCTTTGCCGACCGGGACCATCAGGTCCATCACGCGGGCAGACAAGTTGTCGGCCATGGTCTCGAGGCGCACGCGCTCCTGCGGGTAGAGCGGGGTCAGGTTCTCGAAGAACAGCTTGTCGCGCGCCTGATCGGGTGCTTCGAAGTTGACGGCCTCGACCTTGATGAGCGCGAAATACCGCTCGCCCTCTTTGGGTGGGCGGATTTGCCCCGAGACGGTATCCCCCGTCTGCAGATCGAACTTGCGGATCTGAGACGGTGAGACGTAGATGTCATCGGGTCCGGGCAGATAGTTGTAGTCGGGCGCGCGCAAAAAGCCGAAGCCGTCCGGCAGGACCTCGAGCACGCCTTCCGAAAAGATGAACCCGCTCTGCTCGGTCTGCGCCTTCAGAATCTGAAAGATCAGCTCCTGTTTCCGCATCCCCGTGGCGCCCGCCACGGTGAGATCCTTGGCGACTTGCGTCAGCCGTTGGATGCTCATCTCCTTCAGCTCGCTGATGTTCAGGCGGGCGCGCCGGCCTTGGGATGCCTCGGCGGGTGCCGGCCCCGCGGGTGCCGGCACCGAAGGGGTCGGCTCGACCGCGGGCATGTCGAGGGCCTCCGACGGCGCAGCGTCGCGGCCGACGCGTGCGGATGACGCTGGACGGTCTGTGTTGCTGGGCATGGACGTCGCCTGGAGTAGATGCGACCGAGCGATCCCCGGGAGGTCCGGGTCGGGCAGGAACGTTCCGGGAAAAGTATATCAAAACTGCGCGGGACTCAAGCCGATGGCGACGATGCTGCAGGCTTCGATGGGATCGATCCCGAGCGCTCGTGCGCGCGCGACGAGGGCGTCGGATTCGGCCCCAGGATTGAGCCACACTTCGCCAATGTGCTTGCGCGCGATCTCTTCGATGACACGCTCGCCGATGTCCGCCGGCACGTAGACCGTCGCCATGTCGATCGGTCCGGCGACGTCGAGCACCGAGGCATAGGCGCGCAGCCCTTCGACGTGCTTGTGATGCGGCGTGATGGGGAGGACCCTATATCCCTTGGCGAGAAAAGCCCGCACCGCTTTGTTGCCGAACTTCGATCGGCTCGGGGAGGCGCCGATGACCGCGACCGTTTTCATCTCCATCCAGTATAGAGCGCACCGGGATGGCCATAGTGGAGGAGCTCGAGAAAACAACACGACGCCCACAAAAAGACGCCGGACGACGCAACCGGGTTGCTCTCGTGACTCGTCAGAGCAACCCGGTTGCTTTTTCTTCCTGCCGCCTCGTCTCCCGCTTGCCGCCTGCCGTCGACAGCTCGTACCCCGTTACAATGCCCGACAGTGCCGCGGTTTGTCGGTCCGCTCCTTCTGCTCGCATTCTTGACGTTCTTCGTCGGCCTGGGTCGGGGCGCCATCACGGACGCCGACGAGGCCTTCTACGCCGAAGCGGCGCGCGAGATGGTCGAATCGGGCGACTGGCTCACGCCGTCGTACAACTATCAGCCGCGCTTTCAGAAACCCATTCTCTATTATTGGCTCACGGCCGCGACCTATCTCATCACGGGCCCTGGTGAAGCCGCGGCGCGCTTCTGGTCGGCGTGTGCGGGGCTCGGGCTCGCGCTCGTCACCGCGGCGTGCGCGCGCCGCTGGTACGATGACGGCACGGCGCTCCTCGCCGGCGCGATCGCCGCCACCAACTTCGGCTACGTCGCGCTCGCGCGCATGTCGCTCCCCGACCTGCCGCTCGCCTTCTTCATCACACTCGGCATCTACGCGTTGTTCACGGCCACGCTCGAACGAGAGCGGCGACCTCGAATCTGGGTCGTTCTGGCCGCCGCGAGCCTCGCCCTCGGCTTTCTCACCAAAGGACCGGTCGCCATCGTCGTTCCTGCCATCGTCGTCGGACCGCTGCTGCTCATCGAGCGTCGCGGGCTGAACCTGCGGTTCGGAGACGCCGTCGTGGGCGTGGTTGTCTTCACCGCCATCGCCGCACCCTGGTACGTCGCCATGTGGTGGGCGCACGGAACGGCGTATCTAGAAGGATTCTTCCTCGGCGACAACTTCGAGCGGTTTGCGACCGATCGCTTCAACGATCCGCGGCCGTGGTGGTTCTACGTGCCAGTCGTCGCCGGCGGCATGCTGCCGTGGACTCCGCTCGCGATGGTTTGGCTGCGGCCCATCGGCCAATTCGTCAGGGGGCGGCGCGCGGCCAGCACCATCGAGGTGCGACTCCTGCTGTGGGCGATCGTGCCGCTGCTGTTCTTCACGGCGTCGATCGGCAAACAGCCGCGCTATGTGCTGCCGGTTCTACCGCCCCTCGCTATC
>JAIVJN010000497.1 GCA_020200025.1 Acidobacteriota bacterium
AAGCAGCAGCTTGCCGAGCTGAAAGCCCGAAAGGCCGCACAGCAAAACGCCCAGAGCAACAAGACAATGTAACGATTGCGGATTGATGCGGCGAAGACGATCCGTTCTTAACAATCCGCAATCCGCATTCTCGGTGAGGTGACTATGAGACTGACTCCCTTGGCAAAAGCTTTCATCGCGGTGGTGGTGTTGGGTGTCCTCGGCTTCGCGACGTGGCATTACAAAGGCGATGCCATTAAGCACTGGGCTGGCGGTGAGAAGACGACTGAAGGCGGTGACGCGAAAGGCGACTTCGATAAGTTGAATGGCGCACCCGGCGATCCCGCGCGCGGTGTCGGCTCGACCGGTGTCAGCGCGACTGCGGTCGGCGCGGGACGGCTCAACCGGCCACTCATTGTCGGCATCAACACCTGGGCCGGTCATTCGCCGGGCATCGTCTTCAATAACGGCATGGAGCCGAATGCCGGCTCGTTGTACAAGAAGAGATTCAACATGGACGTGAAGTTCGTGTTGCTCGAAGACCCGGCGGCGAAGTTGGCTGCGTTTCGCAGCGGGCAGGTCGACATCATGTGGAACACGGTGGACAACTGGGCGCGCGAAGCCTCGATCCTCGCCGAGCAGAACCAGAGTGCTAAATCCATCATCATGCAAGACTGGTCACGCGGTGGCGATGGCATCGTCTCGCTCTCTTCAATCAAATCGGTCGAAGATTTGAAGGGTCACAAGATCGCCTGCACGCAGTTTACGCCGTCACACTTCCTGCTGCTCTACCTGCTGTCGCAGTCGGGGCTGACGCCGGAGGAGAGGGCAAGCGTGGAGAAGAACATCATCTTCACGACGGACGCGCCCGCCGCCGCCGCCGCCTTCAAAGCCAAACAGGTGGACGCCGCCGTGACGTGGGAGCCCGATCTATCGGGCGCGGTCACGGCCCGCGGCGACGAGGCGCACGTGCTCGTCTCGACGCAGGCTGCCACCAACATCATCGCTGACACGCTCTGCGCGCGGCAGGACGTGATCGACAAAGCGCCGGAGACTGTTCGTGATTTCGTGCACGGCTGGCTCGACGGCATCGAAATGATCAAGGATAACCCGAACGCCTCTTACGAGATCGTCGCCCGCGCCCTCAAGCTCGACACCGACACGGTCTCCGGCATGCTTTCGGGGCTGAAGCTCACTCCCTACGGCGACAACGCGCAGTTCTACGGCCTGACCGGTCCGAAGGCACACTACGAGACGCTGTTCGACACGGCATTCGTCATCTGGCGCCGGAAGGGGTTGGTCACCAAGACTGTGAACGCGAGAGACTGGGCCGACACGCGCTTCCTCAAGGCGTTAGCAGCCAACTATCCGGGCCAGCGGGTGGAAGAGGCGCCGGTCGTGGCGAAAGCGCCGTCGGAGAAAGACATTCCGATCCTGCGGCAGCAGATACAGATTCAGTTCACGCCCGGCTCCGACGAGATCATGGCCGGCTCGTACTTGCTGCTCGACAAGCTCGGCGAGACGATGACCTCGTTCGGCAGCACGATCCTCCGCATCGAAGGCAACACGGACAACACGGGTTCTGCAACTCTTCATCCAGTACGATCTCGGCACGGCGATCTACGTCTCTTCGCGCCGCATCGCGCTGGCGTTCCTGTTGGCCGCATCGCTGGCGCTGCCGCTCGGCGTGCTGATGGGTGCGTTCGATCCCATCAACCGCTTCTTCGAGCCGATCATGGCCCCGCTGCGCTACATGCCGATTTCAGCCTTCATCCCGCTGCTGATTCTCTGGTTCGGCATCTACGAGAAGCAGAAGATCGCGTTTCTGTTCCTCGGCGTGTTCGTCTACCTTTTGCCGGTCGTGGTCACGGCCATCAGGCTCGTCCCCGAAGAGTTGGTGCAAACGGCGCTGACGCTCGGCGCGACACAGTTTCAGGTGATCCGGACGGTGCTGGTGCCGGCGGCGCTGCCGGAGATCTTCGACAGTTTCCGCGTGATGAACGCCATCGCGTGGACTTACGTGATTCTCGCCGAGGCGGTCAACCCCGAATACGGTCTCGGCTACATGGTCGAACTGGCGCGCACACACCAGAAGGCGTCTTGGTCGTTCGCGGGGCTACTTGTCATCGGTGGCATCGGCCTTCTGACGGATTTTCTCATCCGCGTACTTTCGGGCGCGCTCTTCCGCTGGCGCGAAGCGTCCTAACAAACACGAATGGATATGGTCGAACCAGTAGCTCCACAAACGCTCCCGCAGTCCGGCGAACCTGGCACCATCGCCGTCGACGTCGGCGACCAAAAGCGTGCTACGCACGCCACCTTTGAGCCCGATCAGAGCGGCGCGCCGCCCAAGGTGCGCGTGAAAAATCTGAGCGTGACCTACGTCGACCGCAAAGGCAACCGCACCGAGGCGGTGCGCGACGTTTCCTTCGACGTGTTGGATAAGCCGGACTCCGGCGAGATCATCGTCTTCCTGGGGCCTTCGGGTTGCGGCAAGTCGACGATCCTGAAATCGGT
>JAIVJN010000095.1:0-8171 GCA_020200025.1 Acidobacteriota bacterium
ATATCGCCTTGCGTGTAGCCGCCGTCGACACCAAGCGTATGAAGCTCGAGCAACTCGCGCGCGTAGTTCTCGTTCAGTCCTCGAGGGCGGGGCGGACGCTGATCTGACCGCGCAGTCGAAGCATCCGCGGCACCGCCCCTCGGAGGCGGTGCCGACCGTGTTCGGCGACGAGCCTTCGATCCTGCAGCGGTCGGCGCAGCGGATCCTTCGGGAGCGCTACTCATCCAGTTGTCGAGATAGAACAGCATGGCAGGGCTCTTGGCCGTGGCCTCGAGCAGGTCCCGGAAACGCCCGAGCACATGCGGCCGTATGGCTTCACGTTCGTACTCGGTCAGGTAGTGCGCCGTTCGCCCTTTGCCGGCGAAGACGTTGAAGTGGTTGAACCAGAAGTCGACGAGCACCTCCTGGAGCTGGCGCTCGCTGTAGACCGCTCGCAGCACCTTCGCCTGTGACAGCTCGAGCAGGACCAACTGCTGCTGGCGCTGCGCCTCGCTTGGGAGGCGTCGAGGCATCGATTCAGGCGCCGAAGCCGACGCCGACGGTGTGGCCTCGATTGGCGAATCGGAGGCATTCGAGGCGGCGGCCATGGCGCGTTCTCTGCGTTCCCGTCTCGCGGGCATGAAATAGTCGCGGGCCAGAACCTCGGACGAGAGAGCGAGGGTCTCGAACCGGGCGAGACGTCGTTCGAGCGCGGCATCATCGATGCTGGCGGGACGGAGTTGCCCGTCGATCCACGACGCCAGGCCCATCTGCCGTGCCCGGGCGACGTCGTTGGCCGTGGCGCCGAAGGTGAGTCGTTCGAGCGCGTGGACGATCGCCGGGAGATCCGAAGGCACCGACGGATCGGCAAGGCCGCTCGATTCCGACGAGACGAGCGCGGCGACGCCGACCAGGGCGAGAGCACGGCATGATGAGGCCAAGCGGTGCAGGAACATCGGAACCTTTCAGACGGCAGAACGGCAACCCGGTTGCCTCGTCAGCGACGACATTCGTCAGCTCATTGGACCCGCACTGCCGCTTGCTGGTTTAACCGCAAGGCAGCTAGGCTCATCTTTGCACTTTGCACCAACTCTGCACTCTGCACTCGCTATGACCCTTTCTCCAGCCACCGGACCCTATCTCGCGCAGATCCTCGAAAACTCGTATCCGATTTGGAACGATGGCCTGACACCGTCCGCCTACGCTCGCTACTGGGATGCGCAGATCCGAACGCCCTGGGGCGCGGCCCATCTCGACCGCGTCGCCCTCGTCGACGGCGACACCGTCGTCAGCAGCCTCAAGCGCTACGACCTGAACGCACGTCTCGATGGGCGTATCCGGAGGGTCCTTGGCTTGGGCGCCGTCTTCACCTCGCCTGCGCATCGCGGGCGGGGCGCGGCGCGCGAGCTTCTCCAGCGAGTGCTCGCCACGGCCGTCACCGAGGGCTACGAGCTCGCGGCACTGTTTTCCGAGATCGCTCCTGCTTTTTACGAGCGACTCGACTTCGTGTCGGTGCCGCTTCACGAGATTCGCATCGCCGTTCGCCCTTCGCGCGGTTCGCCGGCGGTCCTCGTGCGCGCTGGCGACCAGCGCGACCTGCCCGCAATCGCCGAGATGAGCGCTCGCCGCAGCGCGACCACGCGCCTCGCCCTCGAGAGAAGCGAAGAGCTCATCAGGTTTGGGCTGACGAAGCGCCGGTTGCTCGCCGGTCTCGGGCCGCCGGGATTGCGACAGGTGGAGTTCCTCGTGGTCGAGGAGGGATATACCGCCGTCGCCTACGTCATAGGCTCCGAGCAGGACGGGAAGTGGTTCATCGAAGAGGCCGGCGATCGAGATCCCGCGGGCGCGCGGGTCGGGGCGATGATGCAGGCGATGCTTAGCCGCCTGCCCGCCGAATCGCCGCCCGAGATTCGGGCGTGGTGGCCGCACGATTTCATTCCGCCGCAAGTGGAGGTGGCCGAACGCTATCCGACCAACGGAGTCCTGATGATCCGCGCGCTGACGGATGGAATCCTAGCGGTGCCGCCGCTCAGGGCAGAAGACGTGGCGTACTGGCGGTTGGATTATTTCTGATGCTTGTCGTACGAAGCAACCAGGTTGCTCTCAATGTCCACGAGAGCAACCTGGTTGCCTTGTTAGCGACACTGCACTCTGCACTCCGTGATCATTCTTCACCGCATCTTCAGATCCACCACTTTTGCTTCACCGGCACTCAGCCTCAGTGGCGTCGCGGCATCGCGGATAGACGTCAGGAATTGTGTGTCGTTGGCTTGTCCGTCCTCGAGTCCCTGTACGCAACCCGGTGACTTTCTGCCCGGGTGAGAACTCGAGCGGCACGTCGGTGATGTCTTGGCCGTTCAGGGTCACGGCATCGAGCGCCCACCCCTGCGGAACACCAGCTCGAATGAGACGCATGTCGTAGAGGCCGGCGAGCTCGAACGTCCAATCTGCGTTGACGCGCGCGTTGTTGCTTCCGGGTAAAGGTGCCGAGTCGGCGTCTGCCGGGCGTGACGAAATCGTGACCGTGCCCGGCGACAACGATGGCGGCTGACCGCTGTCGGTGAGGACGCGTCCTGACGCCGTGGCGCCCGGGGCCGTGACGATCGTCAGGTTATCAAGGTCTTGATCGCCAACCGCGATCGCCATCCGTCCGAACTCCGCGCCCTGACGGCCCGTGCGGACATGCAGCAGATAACGACCGGGCGCGACGTTCGTGATGCGGAAACGACCGGTCGGCTCGACGCGTCCGCCACCGCCGCGCATCATGGGCAGCGCTTCTCGGCGATCCGCCGGCACGAGCATCACGGATCCCCCCGCCGCCAACGGCGCGCCATTCGAGTCGATCACGTTCCCTGAAACGCGCACGAGCCTGGTGGCGATGAGCGCAAACGAGACGTTCGTCGTTTCCTGGCCGAGACCGACAGCGACACGTTGCGCCTCTGCGAGGCTCGAGGCACCAGGATAGTAGGTGGGCGCAAATCCAGTGACGTCCTGAGCGGGATCGGTCACGTCGCCGCCGCCGCGAAAGGCGGCCGTGATGTAGTAGTCGCCAGGGGCGAGGCCAAAGAGCCGGAACTGCCCGAGGTCGTCGGTCGTATCGCGGCCGTTCTGTCCGCCGATTGGCAACGCACGCCGTGCGCCGCCTGCATACCCGAAGCGCGCGGCGGAGACAACGGCGTTGGCAACCGGTTCGCCGAACTCGTCCGTGATTCGACCGGAGATGACGCTCCCGCGCGGCAATCCGATGAGCAGCCGTTCGATCAGCTGACCGTCTTTGATGTCGATGGGCGTGCCCTGCTCGGAGGGCCGGCGCTGCCCGTATTGCAGCGACACGAAGCCGCCCTTGCTCGCACTGATCGTGTAGCGTCCGCCGACTAGCTCTCGCGCCTCGAAGCGCCCCTGCGAGTCGGTGGTCGCCAACCGGCTTTCGCGGGTCTCGGGCGAGCTGAGACGGACCTGTGCGCGGCGCAGCGGCTGGCCCGTATCGGCGGCCACCACGAACCCGCGAATGATGGCGGTGCCCTTTGGCTCCTCGCCCGGCGTGGCACCGGCTCGGGTAGGCGTCCGTCGCCCGCTGGGCAGCTCGCGCTGACCGGTCCCAGCACCCTGCGCGAGCGCTATCACGCCGAGTGCTGCTACAACGGCCACGAGCGGCGCGGCAACGCGCAGCCGGAGGCTTCGGCTGGCCGATCTCATGCCCGGTTTACGGCCGTGCCTGCTGCGTTGCTTACTGCGCCTCGAGCCGCGTCAGGCGAAGGTCGTGCACCTTCGTCTCCCCTTCGATCAGCGACAAGCGAGTCGCGACGTCCACCAGGCTGCGGAGAAATTCGGGATCGGTCCATTGCCCGTCCTCGATCGGTGGCACGGCGACGATGCGGTAATCGTCGTGAACGGGGAGGCCGTGAGTTTCGAACCGACCCTCCGGGCCGAGCGGAATCCACCTGAGCAAGCGCGACCGCGCACTCCAGCGCGCCTCGTCGGCAGGGAAGATGATGACCGCACCACTCGTCGCCTGCGTGCCCGTCACGTGCGTCAGCTTCCGCGTGAGGACAATGTCGACGTTCTCCCACACCTGTCCTGACGAGACGTCGATTTCCTGGTCAGTGACGTCCTCGCCGTTCGCCAGCACAGCCTTCAAGCCGAGGCCGCTCGCCGACCCGCCGCGAGGGCTGACACGGAGGATGCACCGGCCGAACAAGCTTTTCAGCTCGAACGTTCCGTCCTGTTTCACCTGGGCTTCGCTGCCGCCCATCATCGGCACGCTGCGATCCACCGGTTCGGGAAAGATGCCGACGGCCGCCGCTCCCGGCAGTGGTGAGCCGTCGTCGATCGTCACGCGGCCCCGGATTACACCCGCGATGGACGCCGCGATGACGACCCCATCGACGTCCGAGCCGTCGGCGACGATTCGCGTCGTGCCGAGCTCGGCGCTCTCACCCTGCATCGGACTGCGAAGCGTCAGGTTATAAGCGCCTGGTGCGAGCCCGGTCACGACGAACGATCCGTCGGGGCGCACGGCGTTCCCGAAGGAGGAGAAGCCCGCTAATTCCGAGTCGGTCGAACCAACCATTACCATTGCGCCGACGAAAGGCTCGCCGCGTGAGTTGAGGGCCGTACCGCGGACGCGCGCCAGCCGCTGTCGCACCACTGCGAAGCTGACATTCGGTGCTTCTTGCGCGGCGCGAACGCGGACGGGGCGCGCCTGCGCGACGTCGGGCGATCCCGGGAAGTATGTCGTGGCCAGCCCCTCGACCGGGCCGGCATCGCTGAAGGCACCGAAATCGCGTGGCGGCTGCGCCCCGACGTAGTACTCGCCCGCCGGCAATCCGAAAATGCGGAACCTGCCAAGGTCGTCGCTGCGCGAAGCGCTTCCCAGACCGGGGAAGCGCGCCGGCGTCAACTGGCGGCGGCCATCACGATAGGCATATCGCAGGACGTTCACCTGAGCGCCAGCCACTGGCTCGCCGAACTCGTCTGTCACCTGCCCGCTGATGACGCCGCCACGCCACATGGGGATCACGATCTTCTCGATAATTGAACCCTCGCCGAGCTCGATCCTCGTGCGCGGACCGATACCCGTTCGTCCTGCCTGCTCCATTCCAGGCGACAGGAATCCGGCCTTCATCACCTGCAAGTGGTAGGTTCCGGTAGGAAGCTCGCGGATCTCGAAACGGCCTTCCGCATCGGTCGTCGTCTGACCTCGGCGTCTGGCATCTGCGGTGGCCGTGACCTGCGCGCGACGGACGGGCGCGCCGGTATCGGCCGTGACCACGTGTCCGCGCAGTACGCCGGTGCCGACGATGGGCCCGGTGCCGGGCGCATCGGGTGCACGAGGTGGTATGCGGGGCGGCCCCGGGATGACTTGCCCGGACAGGGCGGCCTGCCCGGCCGCCGCAGACGCCCCGACGGAAAGGGTGGCGGCGATCAAGGCAGGGAGCAGGCAACGTCGCATCATGGTGCCTCCCACGAGTGCTTGCTTGGCGAAGCGCAATGCCCAAGCGCGATTTTACGCTGTGTGCGCTCGGCCGGGAATACTTCTCTCGACGGCAGGCGGCAAGCGGCAGACGACGAAAGAGGCGGCAGGCGGCGGGCGGCAAGATGTAGGGCGCACCTTTACGGTGCGCCAAAAGCGGGCCGTGAAGGCCCGCCCTACGTACGCGTCTCAAGTGAGCTACGCGCCTCGAGACGCTGCCGCGGGTTTCCAGCTCCGAAGAATTTCGCGCGCCGCGTTCGCGCCCGATCCGCCCGTCAACCCCGTGCCGGGGTGAGTGCCCGAGCCGCACAAATAGAGCCCGTCGATCGGCGTTCGATAATCCCCCCATCCCAGCAACGGCCTCATCGTCAACAGTTGATCGAGCGCGAGCTCGCCGTGGAAGATGTGACCGCCGGTGAAGCCCCACTCGCGCTCGAGATCGAGCGGCGTGAGCACCTCGAGCGCGACGACGAGCGCGCGTAGCCCGGGAGCGTGCTCTTCGAGCGTGCGCAAGGCGGCCTGGCCCAGCGCCTGTCGCTCGATGTCCCAATCGACCGTTGCGGACCCGTTCGACGGCCGCAGCGCATATGGGGCGAACTGGACGTAGGCCGACAGCACGTGCGCCCCGGGCGGCGCGAGCGATGGGTCGAGAAGCGAGGGAATGGTGAGCTCGATCCAAGGCTCGGGCGAGAAGCGCCCGTACTTGGCATGATCGAATGCGCGCTCGATGTAATCGAGGTCGGGGCCGATTCGGACGCGACCCGTGAGGGTGTCGCGATCGACCTTCCTGAACGCGGGCAACGCCGACAGCGCCAGGTTGACCTTTGCGACCGCGCCCTTGGCCCGGTAGTGGCGCATGCGCCACAGGAACTCTGGTGCGAGATCGACAGGGTCGCAGAGCTGCAGCAGCGTTCGTTTGGGATCGAGCCCAGAGACGACGAGTGAGGCGTTCACCTCGTCGCCATTCTCCAGCGCAACGCCGCGCGCGCGATCGCCACGAACGACGACTTTGATGACGCGCGCCTGGGTCCGGACCTCGCTGCCGGCCTCGCGGACGATCGTTCCGAGCAGGTCGGCCAAGCGTCCCGGTCCGCCCTCGACGAAACGGCTGTTGGGCGCCGCCACGGCCTCGTTGGCCGCCACCAGCAGCGAGGCCATCCCGCTGCCTGCCGACCAGGGGCCGAACATCGTGCCGAAAATGCCGTCGCCGGCCAGAGTCGCCCGCAGCAACTCTCCGTCGAAGCACTCCGACACGAGATCGGCCACCGGCATCGGGCCCCAGCGGAGCAGTCGATAGGCGTCATCGCGTCCAAGTGCCCTGAACGCCCGAAGGGTCCGCAGCACGTGCCAGCCGTCGCGCGCGGTCGGCTCGTCGACCGACGGCGGCGAGATCGTGAAGAGCGAGCCGATCACCTTGCCGAGGGCGGCGCGAGTCGCGACGAAGCGCGGCCACGCCGCGGCATCGTGTGCCGATCGACGCCGCAGACCATCGGCCGTCGTCGCCGGATCGTGCGTAATGACAACCGCGCCGCCGTCGGGATCGAGGGCGGCAAGCTCGGTTGGGCCAGACACGAACGAGAGGCCGCGCGACGCGAGCTGCAGATGGTCGACGACATCGCGGCGCAGCGGCCCGGTGGCATGCGCGAGCCGCGGGATGCGGAAGCCAGGCGCGATCGTATTGGTACACGCGCCCCCCCCAACCGACGCGCGCGCCTCGAGGACGAGGGTCTTCCGTCCCGCTTTGGCGAGATACGCTGCACAGACGAGACCGTTGATGCCACCGCCGATGACGATCGCGTCCCAGTTCACGGGGTGATTATAGATAGAGGCGTCGTCGGCAGGCGGCAGAGGACTCGGCAGGCGGCAAGCGAAGGGATAGACGGCAGACGGCGGACGGCAGACGGCAGACGGCAGACGGCAGGTAACGTGTGGCAAAGCGGGTTGTCAAGCGGTAGCACGTGCCCGAAACTCAAGTTGCCGCGCCTTGAACCCATGTTTCCACGCGAGTCTCAACGTGCCTGTCGCGGTCGAACGATTCGTGCGTGGGCGCTGTGGTTCGAGTGGCACGAGTACTGAACCACGGCAGTGCCATGGGCTCGATTGGCTCGTTTAGAGATTTGGAAGTGTGGCAACTGTCGATGTCGCTGGTTCAAATGGTGTTCGAGGTCACAAAGAGATTTCCGCCTAGAGAGTTCGAGCTGAGACGTCAAATGTGCAGCGCCGCGATCTCGACGCCGTCGAATGTGGCGGAAGGGTATCGACGCCTACGCCGTGGCGCCTATCAGAACCACGTCTCGATCGCGCTCGGCTCGAACGCAGAGCTCGACACTGGGCTGGAAGTAGCGACACGCGTGCGGCTTGTGACCTCGGCAGAGTGTGCCGAAGCGGTCGATACCTGTCAGAGGGTCGGCGCTATGCTGTTCAAGTTGCACCAGTCGCTCGATGGCTGATGTCTTTGGCTGCAATGCGGTAACCCCAGGCGTGAACCCCCGGCGCAGCGTCTATCTGTCTTCGACTGCCGACTGCCGACTGCCGACTGCCGACTGCCGACTGCCGACTGCCGCCTGCCGTTCGCCCCGTCCGCCGCCTACCCGTCCTTCAAAATCCGCATCGCGGCGTTGCGCCCGGGTGCGGCCATGATGCCGCCGCCGGGATGCGTCGCCGAGCCACACAGGTACAGCCGATCGATCGGCGTCGTGTAGCGCGCCCATCCGGGCAC
>JAIVJN010000095.1:8211-14749 GCA_020200025.1 Acidobacteriota bacterium
GGTACAGCCGATCGATCGGCGTCGTGTAGCGCGCCCATCCGGGCACGGGACGCAGGAAGAATAACTGTTCGAGCGTCAGCTCGCCCTGGAAGATGTTTCCTTCGGTCAGCCCCCATTCCCGTTCGAGATCGAGCGGGGTTAACACTTGTCGGTGGCGGATGATGGTGCGAATGTTGGGTGCGTACATCGCGATGGTGTCGATGACGGTGTCACCGAAGGCCTCGCGCTGGTCGTCCCAGGTGCCGCTCTTCAGATGATAGGGCGCATACTGCACGAAACACGACATCACGTGCTTGCCCGGCGGCGCCACCGACGGATCGGTGAGCGACGGAATCACCATGTCGATGTACGGCTGTTGCGAGAATTGCCCGTACTTCGCGTCGTCGTATGCACGCTCCATGTAGTCGACGCTCGGGGAGATCGACATCGCACCGCGCAGATGCGGGCCCGGGCCAGGGAGACAGGTGAAGTCCGGCAGGGCGTCGAGCGCCAGGTTCACTTTGCCCGAGGAGCCGCGATACTTGTAGCGCCCGACAGCCTCCACGAAATCATCGGGCAGTGTCGTGGGATCGAGGAACTTGAAGAACGTGTTATGCGGATCGACGCTCGAGACGACGATGTGGGCGTCGATTTCGTCACCGTTCGCGAGCACGATACCGGTGGCGCGGCCGTTCTTGGTGCGCACGTGCGCCACCGACGCGTTCAGGCGGATCTCGGCGCCCCGCTCGCGCGCGGCCGACGCGATGGCCGTGGAGACGGCGCCAGTGCCGCCGCGTGCGAAGCCCCACGAGCGGAACGCGCCGTCGATCTCACCCATGTAGTGATGGAGGAGCACGTAAGCGGTTCCCGGCGAGCGCACGCCCAGAAACGTTCCAATAATGCCGGAAGCCGACATCGTCGCCTTGAGCACGTCGGTCTCGAACCATTGATCGAGAAAATCGACCGCGCTCATGGTGAGGAGCTGGACCTGGTTGATGCGGTCGTGCGGTCGCATGTTTCGGAAGCGCTTTCCGATGGAGAACCACTCGAGCAGGCGACGAGGGTCGAGCGAGGTGGGGTCGGGCGGCGTGAGGCTCAGAATGGGCTTGGCAAAGCGGCCCATCTCGATCATCGCCTTGCCGTACTCGTCGTAGGCTTCGGCGTCGAGACGCGAGTGCCGCGCAATCTCGCGCCGTGTCTTGTAATGGTCGTTGACGCGCCAAAGATAGTCGCCGTTCGGCATTGGGGTGAACGTGCCGTCGAGCGGGAGCAGCTCCATGCCGTGCCGCGGCAGATCGAGCTCGCGGATGATCTCCGGTCGGAGCAGCGAGACCACGTACGAGCACACCGAGAACTTGAACCCTGGAAACACCTCTTCGGTGACCGCCGCGCCACCGACCACGTGGCGGCGCTCGAGCACCAGCACGTTGCGCCCGGCCTGAGCCAAGTACGCCGCACACGTCAGCCCGTTGTGTCCGGCGCCGATGACGATGACGTCGTAGTTCACCGCCGGCGATTATAGCGGGGGGTCACCACGGCACACGGCAACAAGAAGGCAGACGGCAGAAGCTCTTTGCACTCTCAACCCTGAACTCTGCACTCCCTGTCGACAGTCGGCAGAGCCTTTGCGCTTTGAACTTTGCACTCTGCACTCTCCACTCGCTCTGCACTCTGGTCCCGCACTCTACGCTTGCCGCCTGCCGATCGCCGATTCCATAATCGCGCTGTGCCCATCGCTTCCGCCTTCCACGCGCGCACGTACGAGCTCTGCGAGAGCCTCAACTATCGTGACTGGGCCGGCTACTATGCCGTGAGCGCCTACGAGACGCACCACGAGCACGAGTACAACGCCATCCGGAATGCGTGTGCCCTGATCGACGTCTCGCCGCTCTTCAAATACGCGGTCACCGGCCCCGACGCGATGAGGCTGGTCGATCGCGTGATCACGCGTGACGCGAAGAAGCTCGCCATCGGACAGGTCTACTACACGCCCTGGTGTGACGAAGAGGGTAAGGTGATCGACGATGGCACGGTGACTCGAGTAGGGGAGGCGGCATACCGCTGGACAGCGGCCGATCCGAATCTGCGGTGGCTCACTGAGAATGCCGCCGGGCTCGACGTGCAGGTGGTGGACATCACAGAACAGGTCGCCGCTCTGGCGGTGCAGGGGCCGATGTCCGCACGGCTGCTCGGTCGCGTGTGCGCCACCTCGATCGAGACGCTCAGATATTTTCGCGCGATGTCCAGCGAGATTCGTGGCGTGCCGGTCGACGTGTCGCGCACGGGCTACACGGGAGACCTCGGCTACGAGATCTGGATGCCCTGGGGCGAGGCCTTGGCCGTGTGGGACGCGCTGGTCGACGCCGGGCGCGCCTTCGACATCCACGCCGCCGGCATGTTGGCGCTCGATGTCGCCAGAGTGGAGGCCGGCCTGCTGCTCATCGACGTCGACTTTCACGGCAGCCGTAAAGCGCTGATCGAGTCGCACAAGTATTCGCCCTTCGAGCTCGGGCTGGCGCGCCTCGTCGATCTCGACAGCGGACCTTTCGTGGGACGCCGCGTACTAGCCGCCGAACAGCGGTCGGGACCTCGACGTCAGATCGTCGGGCTGGAGGTGGAGTGGACCGAGGTCGAAGCGCTCTACGATAAGGTCGGATTGCCGCCGACCGCACCCGCGACGACGTCGCGCGTCGCCGTGCCCGTCTATCGGGACGGGCGCCATGTGGGACGGGCGACCTCGACCACCTGGTCCACGTCGCTCAAGAAGCTGATCGCGCTCGCCACGATCGATGCGCCGCACACCGCGATTGGCACGACGCTCCAGATGGAGGTGACCGTCGAGGCCGTCCGCCATGCCGTAACCGCGACGGTGGTGAAGACGCCGTTCTTCAACCCCCCGCGCAAGACCGCCACGCCGCCTGAGTAAGTGCAGAGTGCAAAGCGCAAAGCACAGAGAGCCTCTGAATCAATAGCGACGCCCCCTCGACTCTGCTCGGGGCGCCTGAGCAGCGTCGAAGGACGATGACCACGAACACACAATGAGAATCTTTTTCCCTTCGTGGCCTTGGTGCGCTTCGTGGCTTCTTCCGCGTGTCGAGCGACTGCGGATTGCAGTACAGAGTTCAGAGTGCGATTGAGTGAATGGTAAGAGGGTAAGGGCGCAGGGTGGGTGAGTGGATGGGTGATGGGTGATGTTTGGCGCTTGCTCGCGGGGCGGGGTCCCCAGCGCGGCAGCCGTGCTGGGGTGCCGGGGCGTCTCACCGGTCTCGGTGCTCGCCGGGACTTTCACCACGGGCTGTTAGGGCGAGCCGCCGTTACAGTCCTAGCCTCCCCTCTGCGCGCTACCTGTTCAGCCGTCCCCGTCTGGCCTCGATGAACGACATGACGCCTTTCACGACGTAAACGCCGAGCAGGATCGCCATGGCGAGCTGCGAGAGCACGGCCGGGCGTCCGAGGTTGCCGACTCCCAGCGCCGGCACCAGTCGTGACAGTGTCGCGAGAAGGCCGATGAGCCCAACGGCGACCGCGGCATGCATCGCGTGCTTTCTCGCCGATTCGTTGCGTGCCACGAGCGCTAGCATCACCAGCGCCGCGCCGAAGAACGCGGGAATCAAGGCGGTGATGCTCGTCCGTCCGGTGACGACGTAGCTGACGATGCCGAGGACGATCAAGAGGATGCCGATGAGGCGAGTAGTAGCAGGCATAGGGATATGGCGCACGACACGAGCAAGCAACGCTACATTAGATCGTGATGCGGCCCCTAACGAGAATTTTGTCCTCGTTGTGGATCCGCACAACAGTCTAGGCGCGCGGAGCGTGCCAAAGGCAACACGAGCCAGCCAAGGGCTCCGCGGCATCTCGAGCGCAAAGCCCTTGGCTAGTTATATCCCATTCGACCGGGTCCTCACGCCCCGACAGTCCGGGGATGCCGCCTCGAACGCCTGGGGCTAACGTTTGGGGGCTTGAAGGCGTGGAGCGCGCGAGGCGTCACTGCTTGATGACCAGCACGTTGTACGAGACCCCGGCCGTCTGCGCCGAGCCGTCGAGCGTGTAGATTCTCCATTTCGCGGACGCCACGGCATAGAAGAGCTCGAACGCTTTCGAGTTGGCGCCGGTCGCGACCGTGGTCACCATCAGGAGCGCGTCCTGGTCGTCGTTGGTGAGCGGATGGTCGAGAATCGTGTAAGTTGTCACCGAGTTCGCCGCGACACGGAACGCCGGTGTCACCGTACGGTCACGCGCAGACTGCCATTGTCGATCTCGAGGGCTGTGGTGCCTGCGGACGTGCTCGCGCGAACGCCGATCCCGGTGAGCGCGAAGCCCTCGACCCCAACGTTCACCGCCGACCAGCCGCGCACGCCGACGCCGCTCATGCTGGTGCCGACGACCCCGACGTCGGCTTGGCTGTCGCCGCGCACGCCAGACCGGCCGGGCGAGTTGAATCCGCTGAACGCTCCCCACTGGCCATAGAGTGCGTGCGAGTCGCCGAGCAGCGAGCCCGTGTCGGCATTGACCACAGCGCTCAGGCCCCGGTCGCCACCGCTCGCCGGTTGCGTGAGCACGGACCCAAAGGTCGCGGGTGCAGATGTTGGGAGAGGCGCTCCCCCTGTCCCGGCGGCTGCGGTGAACGCGAACGTGCCGGTGTGCCCCAAGCTGTCGCGCCATGTCCCGGTCAGCGTCGGATAGGGAATCGTGGCGTCGACGTGCACCGGCGCCGCGCCGGGTGCCGCCACGATCATGAGGCCGAACCCAATCGTGCCATCCGGATTCAAAAACGCCATCCCCAGCGCAGAGCCTTGCCTGGCGGCGCCGCACTGGTCGTCGGTCCCCTCGATCCGGTAGGTCGACCCGTTTTGCGTCACGGCGACGCTGATGACGTTGCAGTACGGTTGGAGCTGCCAGCGATACGTACCCAGTGGCTGCGCGGTTGCCATGACGGGAATGCAAATTGAAGCAAACGTGAGCACGATGCGGCGGACCATTCGACCTCCCTCGTGAATCCCGATCCGAGGGGTTTATCGATCACGATTCGCGGCTCAAGAGGCTCACCAGGTGCGACAGGTGCTTAGGTACTTAGGTGCGTACCGCACTCGCGCACGGGATCGCAACGGTCGGACTGGTCACCGCGCCGAGGTAGCTGAGCACCGAACGCACCGCTCGCACCCGGTCAGCGCACCCAAGTACCTGAGTACCTAGCGCACGTGTCGCACGTGGCTCGCAGACTTGCACGTTGCACCAACTCTGCACTCTGCACTCTGCATCTAGTTTGTCGTGTCTTCGTCGCGAGCATCGATACTATGCTTCTGATATGCGCATCGCGCTCATCCAGCAACACGCCACACTCGACAAGGCCGCGAATCTCGAGCGCGGGCTGGCAGCGCTCGAGCATGCCGCTGGTCGCGGTGCTGAGCTCGCGTGCTACGCAGAGCTGGCGTTCGAGCCTTTCCACCCGCAGCGTCCGGCGGATGCCCACGCTCGTGACCTTGCCGAGCCCCTTGACGGGCCGATCGTCACCGCATTCCGCCAGCGGGCACGCGACCTCGGTATCGTTGTCGTGCTCAATCTCTTCGAGCGCGACGGGCCGCAGAGCTATGACAGCTCGCCAGTAATCGACGCGGATGGTGCGCTCCTCGGCGTGACCCGCATGGTACACATCACCGAGTACGCATGCTTCCACGAGCAGGGCTATTACACACCGGGCAACACCGGAGCGCCGGCGTATCGCACCCGCGTCGGTATGGTCGGTGTGGCCATCTGCTACGACCGTCATTTCCCGGAATATATGCGTGCGCTCGCCCTCAACGGCGCCGACATCGTCGTCGTGCCTCAGGCCGGAGCCGTCGACGAGTGGCCCGAGGGATTGTACGAGGCGGAGATGCGTGTCGCCGCCTTTCAGAACGGCTACCACGTGGCGCTCTGCAATCGGGTTGGACGCGAGGACCGTCTCGAGTTTGCCGGCGAATCGTTCGTGTGTGCGCCGAACGGCCATGTGATCGGCCGCGCAGCGCGCGGGACCGACGAAGTGCTGGTTGCAGACATCGATCTCGCGGACAACGACCGATCACACGCGCGCGAGCTGTTCATGACCCATCGGCGACCTGAGCTGTACGGCGAGTGGTTCGCGGGACGGTGAGAAACGCGGCCAGGGCGCCAGACGGCAGGGGGCAGGCCGAGACGGGCCGCTCTCAAACATCACCCATCGCCAATGAACAGGACGCGTCAGGCGGCAGACGGCAGACGGCACTCTGAACTCTGCACTCGCTGAACTCCCTTTATGCATTACACCCTGCCGGCTCACGTCTACAAAGACCCTCGGTGGTTCGAGTCGGAGATGGAGCGCATCTTCTCGACGATGTGGGTGGCGGCGGGGCGGGCCGACCAGATTCCCGCGCGTGGCGACTTCATCCGCCGCGATGTCGCCGACGCAAGCGTGCTCATCGTCCGCGGCGCATCACCGCGCGACGGCGGCTCGCCGAGCGGTGACATTCGCGCGTTCCACAACGTGTGCCGCCATCGGGGCACTCGGTTGTGCGATGTGGTGGAGGGCACGTTCCAGGGC